>JAGLQD010000278.1 GCA_023136985.1 Candidatus Sabulitectum sp.
GAGCGTCCCAAACGTTGGTATGGAACTCAGGATACCGACGTTATATCGAAACATTAAGGCGTACAAAGCACTAGGTATTCAGATGATCTTCCCTGAGGAAGCTACTTTCTCAGAACTGTAATTCTTCCGGCTAGAGAACTGCTTTCTCCGGAAATTCGCACTAAATAGATTCCACTGGTGCTGTGCCATGAGATATCTACTGAGACACTTTTTCCGTTGTTGATATTTTCTGAAAAGATCCTTCTACCGGAGAGATCATAGATCTCAAGAAGATCATAGTTCCCGTCTCCGGGTATTACCACTGTTAAGGGGCCAGGGGTTGGATTGGGGTAAATGTAGAGCAGGTTGTATTCAGGCCACTGCGGGCTTGACTGCCATCCGCTATCCTGTCCGTGATGATAGCCCAGATCAACCACAGATGAATCTGTGACACTGTCAGTTCTGGTCCATGTTAGATTCAGATCATATGCTTCTGAAAAGTCGCCTCCGGAATTCACGCAGGGGCTGTCAAAGCTCTGTCCTGCTGCTGTCTGGCTTAGAAAGAAATCATCCACAAGAATTGGATCGGCAGAGAAATTACCGCTTGTTCCTGTGGGATCCGGAAGATTGCCGTAATTCCCATCGGGATTGCCCCATACGCAATTAAAAGAAAATACCGGATCTCCGCTGTCCTGTATGTAAAATGCAGGTCCGGTGTTGCCTGTGACAATGTTGTGGTGCAACTCCGGTGAGGAACTCACTCGGAAATACACTGCGCTGCCGGTGTTTTGAGCATAGTTATCATAGAAAGTGCAGAAGGAAATATCCGGATGTGACAGAGCATAGCAGTAGATCCCTCCTCCGTCGTCATATGCACTGTTACCTGTGAAGAGGCAGTTGAATACAACCGGAGAGCAGTGATAGCAGAAGATAGAACCCCCATCATCCCAGCATAGATTGTCCTGGAATCGACAGTGGCTTACAGATGCCTCTGAAGAGTAAAGATATATGCCTGCACCTGCAGATATGCATTCATTGCTCTGAAAATCGCAGAACCGGATCACTGGAGCACCCTTCCAGGAATAGATACCACCGCCGTTGTCTGCTTCACATTGTATGAATCTTGAGTACTGTATCAGAGGGGAGCTGTGTCTGGTATGAATTGCCCCGCCAAAGGCGTCTGTCGAAGCATATCCATTCATGAAGGTGAAGCCTGAAATAACCATTGTTGTGTCTATCTGGCCGCTTGTGCTGCAATCAATGTATATGATACTGTCAGAAAGACTGTCCCCTGAAAGGATAACTGAAGAAGGCTCAGCATTCTTTCCAAGAAGCACTATTCCGTTGTGGTTTTCTTCAATGACAATAAGGTTTTCCCCGCTACCGTGATGAATGCCGGGCATGACTTGAACTGTATCTCCTGCAAGTGAAGAATCAAGAGCATCCTGAATGCTTTCGCCGGGGTAGACCGGTGTGGTAAAACCTAGAATAAAAGCGAGAATTACCGTCATGGCAGCATCACCACCTTTCCAGATGCGTTTCCTCCCGGCCAGGTGGCCATAAATAGAACAAGTCCACCTGAGAAACAGTCATCCGGTTGCCATGTCCACCATTCTCCGTTGGTCAAATACACAGAATCTGCTGTGTGAATTCTGCGCCCGTTAATGTCAAATACATGAATAGTTACCGGGAGGGGTATGTTTCGGGAAAGGGTGATATCTGCACTGGTGGTGGCAGGTGAAGGCGTGATGATCATCGTTACAGTTCTCTCTGACAGTTCAGGAGGAATTCCCGTTTGTTCAGTGTTGAAATGATGAAATCCCATATCAGCTACGGCTGTGTCAGGCAGGCTGTCTGTTCTTGTGCTTAAGCCGGAGATACTGGTGTTCTCAACTGCTGAGTGTCCGGCATTTACAGCAGGGCTGTTCTCTGGCTGCCCGGCATAGAGCTGGGACAGATTCAGATCTGAATCCGCAAACAAAGGATCTTCGCTTATGTTTCCATCTGATCCCGTTGGGTCTTCCATACCATGATAATTGGCAAAGGTATTGTTCCAGCAGCACACATGAGAAATGAAGGGGATATTTGCACTTATCACGTTGATTCCGCCTTTTCCCAGATTGGATGTTACTATGGAGGATACAACAGAAACAGAGTCTGTGGTATGAATCCGCATCCCGCCCCCGTCGTCAAAGGCTTCATTTAAGTTAAGTGTAAGGAATGAAAAGTTTGAAGTTCCCTGCAGAACAGTAATGGCACCGCCATCGTCTCCGGAATAATTGTATTGAAAGAGTGAATTTGACAATTCAAGCGTGCTCTGATATGCGTTCAGCCCTCCGCCGTCATCCGAGCTGGTATTTGAAATGAATTTATTCATGTGACCGGTAAAATTGCATGAATAAAGATCAATACCGCCACCTGTAACCAGTGCTTCATTATTGCTCAGGGTTGAGTACTGTACTTGAAGAATGCCCCCTTCAGCTCCTATTCCACCGCCGATCAGAGCTGTATTGCCTGTAACAAGACAGTTGCTTACAATGGCTTTTGATTCACTTGCTGAGATCCCTCCACCGTTAAAAGCATTTGTTCCTGTGGCATTTCCTCCGGTGATGATCAGGTTCTCGATAATCACAAATGAATCGTGCGGGCCAACGAGACTTAGAATACTTCTTTCAAGATTCTGCCCGTCCAGCACCGCCCTGTCGTTCTGTTCAGATGTAATGATCACGCCTGACTGCATGGGACCAGCAGTTAAGAATGACTGTTCCTCACTGTTAATGTACACACCGGGAGTGAGGAAAAGAGTATCTCCATGGGATAGTGTCAGCAGGCTGTCTGATATATCATCGCCGGGATGCACGGTGATGGTTGTACCCCAGGCATTGAAAGAGAGATAAAGCAGAGGCAGAAAGAAAGCAAATCTGATCATCTGGTACCCAATACAGTAATTTTTGCAGTTTGAATGAAGCCCATATTTCTTACGCCAACTAAATATACACCTGACGGAAGTGTGCCGGTTTTCAAGGTAAATGAAGATACCCCGGCTTCAAGCTCCAGTATGTCAGGGGTTAGTATAACCCTTCCGCTGAGATCGTAAAGACAAACTTCAACAACAACAGGCGCTATTGCTGTAAGCAGTATGGACAGGTCACCGTTAAGAGGCACAGGGCCTGTGAGGGAAAAGCTGACAGCGCCGTGACGAGGCCAGTCTGAACACCAGTTATCAGCAGAAAATGGGGTTCCTCCGAAAGGACCTGCCTCCCAGGATGACGGGTATTGATTCGGGAGAGAAGTATCTACCAGAGCCAGAGTTGCCCCGTGTCCTCCGGCTTGCCATGGCCATGGATCTTCCGGCAGATAGGATACGCTGTCCACAGTATTTCCTACTGGATCAATCAGAAGCAGATCATCTCCACTGTCGGAAAGGTTGAAATTCAACCACCATGATGGATCTGGAATAGTCTCAAACACATTGATGAAAGCAAATGAGTCTGAGCAGAATACAAGACATTGTTCCGGCTGGATGGTCAGATCACCAAGAGTGGTCAGATTGGTTCTGTTGTTGTCTCTTACAGACCATCCCTCAAGGCACAGGGGTTGATCATCGGTGTTGATCACCTCAAACCAGTCTCCAGGATCAAACTGAGGAGAACTCATATAGTTGATCTCATTGATCATCAGATTTCCTGAGATCGCGTAGTGGTCTCTGTATACTGAAAGGATTGGACCATTGTCTGATCGCTGTTCTACTCCATTCCGTGTGGCATATACCTGCAGCCAGAGGTCGGAGCCTGTGTAAACTGCTGGAACTGTGTGGAATGTGTCAGAGGGAAATGCTTCGTACAAAACCTTATCAGGATTGGAAAAGAGGCTGTCAGGTGAAATGGCAAGCCGCCAGCTGCACTGGTTGCCAGCGTTCTGCCAGGAAATTGTGATATCTCCTGAAGCATTCTCCTGTTCGCCTATTCTGATCCTGAATGGAAGCGGCCACTGGTTGATCTGATTCAGCACATTTGAGTATCTTGCTTCAGGCCAGTTATCCAGATTCTCTACTTCGTTCCAGAACTGATCCATTGTGTAATCCCTGAAGGGGTCAACTTCCACAAGAGGGGCTATCAGGCTGGCAAGAGAGTCAATCGTATTGTCGCTGGAGAAATCCAGAATAAGCGGATACTGTCTCTGCATCTCTGCGAAAAGCTCATCTCTAATGGTTGCATTGCACCACATGCGCCATATCAGGGTATTGCGTCTGTTCCCGTTGTTGCTTGAGTTCTTGTGGTAAGAGAATTCAGGGCCGTACTTCCACCAGGTTCTATCCATATCCCAGGCCATGTAGCGCCAGCGACCTGTTCCACCAGTCGCGTCCAGAATAAGCAGATAGTTGTGGTAGTAGGTACTTCCATTGCCGAGAAGCACATTTGCAGCCACAGATGAAAGAAGGTCTGAGTAATAGAATCTTTCCTGGAGCTGTTCACGAAAAATTTCTTCAGGACAGAGCCTGAGCCAGTAAAGCAGCAGCAGGAAATCATCCCACGGCTGGAATTCGTGAGTCTTTTTTGTGTATGGCCCCAACTCATCCACCCGGTCAAGAGTGGTGTAGCGGTCAGTACACTTGTATATCACAGCCTCATCCGGCAGATTTGTGTTTAACAGAAAATCTGCATCAACATCTTCCACGGACAGGTATGCTCCCTGTGTTTCTCCGTTAAAAACCACTTCTACCAGATGTACTTCCGGCACAACCTGCCCGATATGATCAAGGTACATGTAGGAGAGGCACTCCCGCAGTTTTGTCCAGTCAAGATACTCTGCATTAAGATTCAGTTCATCATGACCAAAGATGTAAGTGCCCTCAACCAGCTCTACTTTGATTGATTTCTTTGGGAAGCTTCTGCTGGATGCTCCCCTGATACGGAACTGGCAGTCATATGAGAACCCGTTGAATGTGAGCTGGGCAGGTACATATATGTCAGCCCAGTAATTATCACAGGCATATTCCCACTGGCTCTGTTCAAAATCAAGATGGAGCTCCGGTATTGTATCCGGCCAGACAGGACTTGAGATCAGCGAAATAAAGATCAGCAGCAATTTGCACCTTTTCCTTCTTGGTTGTTTTGAACATACATAATTTTCAAGGGGTTATTCTATTCTGTCGGATGTTGCTTTCTGTAAATGCGGAAACAGCTATTGCATATACACTGTATATTCTGAATATTCATACAATAGATATCAGAAAGAAAGGAATGTTATGGCTGCAGTACTTATTTATCTTACTGCTTTGTGTTCCACATTCACCGTGGAAGCAATTGGGGGATTAGTTGTTCCGGGAATTCCCGAAACCCATGGACCGGCAGTTTTCTGTGAGTTCAGAGCCGGTCTTGATGTTTCAGAAAACTGGACTGTGTTTGCTGCGGTTCCTTTCTGGAAACTATCTAATTTCAACCCTTCATCCACGCCTTCAGAATTTTATGAAAACGAGGAATACAACTGGTTTGAAAACTATTCAGAAAGTCGTCTCGGCTATCAGATCGGTGCTGCAAGGTGTATGGGTCCCTTCTCTCTGGAAGCAGCAGCTGGATTAGTGAACAGAACAGCGGAGTACCATATGGAAGGACTTGATACTGATGACTATGGCTGTTCCGAGTACAGTGAAAGATTATTTCTCGGGTCTGCTGGTATTGTGATTCCCACAGGAGATCATGGTCTGCTGAATCTCAGTGCAAGAACCGAGTCTTTCAGCCACTGGTTCTTTTCCGTGAGCGCTGGTCTGACTGTTTCTTCCGATACTTTTACTTCCACAGGAGGAGAGTAGCATGTTTAAGTATCTTCTTCTTCTGTGTATAGTTTCAATGGCCGTTTCATTTCCCGGAAGTTTTGAGATATCCTTTTCGCGAACGGAGATCGTCGAAGATTCAATTCCGTTTCTGGCCGACCATTTTCAGATGACCAAAATTGGTTCCAGTCTGGAACTCTCCTCACAGTTTGATGCGATGATCAGATGTGGCTTCGGCTCATCTGAAGCATCTGTTCCAGTATTGGCTTTCGATGGAGAAGGCAGGATCTGGACACTGGAAGCCGGTGTTGATTATCTGATATACCCCCAGGCTCCTTTCATTGCAAGAGTAACTGCCGGTTCAGCATACATAATGAGGGATTACAGCCTGGGGGAATACTACCAGAGATATACTGACGGCAGCTGGGAATCTCTCTTATCAATTGGTCTGGGAAGTGAATTTCCCGTTGATTTCATCCCTATAATCAATAAGGCTGAATTCCTTCTTTCTGCGGGATGGATCGGTTCAGATGTTATGGTTGTTACAGGGGAGATCGGTATAGGTATCTGAAAAAAGGGGCCGCAAATGCGGCCCCGATTCATCAGCTGAGTTTTTCTATTATTGTTTCTGCTATCTGTTCCGGCTGAAGGCCCTGCATCGTATACAGTTCCTCTGCATCCCCGCTCATTCCGTAGTGGGTAACTCCGATTCTGGTCAGAGGGGGAGAGTTTCCAGCCTCTGAAAGAGCCAGGGCTATTCCTGCACCAAGACCAGTTTCCGTGTCGTGATCTTCCACTGTGATTATGTGCTTGAACTGCAGCAGGTTCTTTACGAATTCCTCTGATATTTCAGTAGGGCAGCTTACTCCCCACACAGCAGTGGATATTCCACCAACCTCAAGGATCTGCGCAGAGAGAATGGCTTTTTCACAGGTTGGTCCCATGGCCAGAATAGCAACATCGGTACCGGTTCTGAACTGATCGGCTGCGCCGTACTTGAATTCGTAGTTCTTATGGAAGAAGACCGAACCGTCTTTTCTGCTTATAGTGCTGAGCCTTGACCGACCCATGGCTATGAAATAGTTGCCTGGGCTGGTTGCTGCATGGCGTACAGCTCTGTCTGTTTGATTGGGGTCAGCGGGAACAATTGTTCTGTAGTTGGGGAGGGCTCGCATGAGGCCTACATATTTTATGCAGTGGTGGGTTTTTCCGTCGGGTCCCACATCGAGTCCGCAGTGTGTTGCTACCACTTTCAGGTTTGTGTGATTGATGTCGTTCAGCCGGTGCTGGTTGAAAGTCTCATCAATGGCAAACACGCCGAAGTCACTCCAGAATGATACCTTGTCTGCAAGGGTTGAGCAGCCTGCCATGGTTGCAGTGTGGTGCTCCATTATTCCAGTCTGGAAGAAATGCCCCGGGTACTTTGCTGCGAATTCTGCGGTTTTTACACTTCCTGCCAGATCACAGTCGAATACCAGAGGAATGTTTTCAGGGTTGGCGTCCGCCAGGCTTACAAGAGCTTTGCCCCAGGCACTTCTGTTGTCGCCTTTGTGGTCAATGCCATAGGTAATGGAATTACCTGCATTTTTCATCAGGTGATAGGCTGGCTCTTCCCGGCAGCTTGTGGTTCTGCTTTTGAGAAAGCTCTTTCTTTCAGCGGCAAGCTCTTCCATGTTGTTTTCTATGCTGAGTTCTTTGAGAGCATTTTCCAGCTCATCCTTCTTCAGGGCTCTGCCGTGAAAACCAGCTTTGTTCTCCATGAAAGAAACACCTTTGCCCATAACAGTTCTGGCAAGAACAAGCCTTGGCTTCTTCTGCTCTTCAGGGCGCAATGTTTTGTACAGGTCGCCCAGGTTGTGGCCGTCTACTTCCACAACATCCCACCCTGATGCTTCGAACTCGGCTCTGAGGTTAACCGGCATCACATCTGCTGTGTCGCCTGAGATCTGCAGGTGGTTAAGGTCGATGATGTAAGTGAGATTATTCATCATGAATTTACTGGCAAATCTTCTGGCTTCGGAGATCTGGCCTTTCTGGTTCTCTCCGTCACCGGCAACCACCCAGATGTGGTTTTTAACTCCGTTGCTTCTGTCGGCGATTCCCATGCCTATCGCAGCACTGAGACCCTGCCCAAGGTTTCCGCTTGTGAGTTCAATGCCGGGAAGATGTCTTTCTATGTGACCTTCAAAATCACTGCCTGCAAGCCTGAACGAGACCACCGCTTCGTGAAGATCGAAAAAATTCAGTACTCCCAGAACGCTGTAAACTGCAGGAGAAGTGTGACCGTGACTCACAAGTATTCTGTCACGGTTTTTCATTGATGGCTTTGCCGGATCGACATTCGCCTGACTCCAGAGCAGAGCGAATATCTCCAGGCTGCTCATAGAACCGCCAGGGTGGCCGCTGGCAGCAAGACTGGTCATCTTCAGAATGTTTCCTCTGGCCTGATGACAGAGGTTCTGAAGCTCCTTTTCAGTTTCTGCTGGAAGTGCTTGAGGAATGAAATTTGTTCGTGTCATTTTATCTCAGCCTTCGTTTTTCAGTTTTGCAATCAACTTTTCCTGTACAATGGCAGCAAGTTTCTCCGTTTCTGCCAGCAGAGCATCAGCTTCTTCAGTTATTCTTTTCTTGTAGTTCTGATCTTCTATCTCTGGAAGGTTGATAAGAACATTGTAATATGCTCCCGTGGCGCATGCTCTTGCT
>JAGLQD010000279.1 GCA_023136985.1 Candidatus Sabulitectum sp.
TTACCTGATGAAGCTCTGCTGTGAATGTCTCACTGCCCTCTATACCTGCTGCAACCACATCTATGGTTCCTGTAACAGATGCATAGTTGTGCAGCCTCACGCCGTAATAAAGATCCCTGTCTTCAAGGGCTGTAAAACTTATGGATACCTCGCCGGAACCGTTTGTGATCTGCTGCTCGTAAAAAGATTCCGGAAGGGAAGAATGATTGCCGATGCCGTCTGTAATGGTTACCACAGCGCCTTCAACAGGAGAACCACCGGAGGTGACAGTAAGATCAAGGGTGGAAGTACCAAATACAAGATATGATGGCACATCAAGGGTCATGGCGAATGGGGCGCCCACGGCATCACTGTTGGGAATGTCCATGGAAGGGTCACCGAACCAGTGGTACATTCTGGAGTTGTTGAGCCCGCCTCCGCCCTGAGTCTGGATTATGTCTGTCTGGGTTGCTGCAAACATCTCTCCTGCACAAGTGTTCCCCTCTTCGAAGAGTTCCCAGAAAAGTACAAGTTGCATTCTGTTGTTAACTGTGGTGAGAGAGGGTGCGCTTGAAGCAAGGTTACCGCTGGACCCAATGCCTGAAGCCTCCAGCCAGCTCTCGGCCAGACAGTTGTAAGAGAGGTCATGAGTACCGTTGCTGCAGCATACGTTAAATACAGGAGGGAAATGTGTGTTCTCCAAGCCATAAATATCGCCTGCGTTCCAACTTCCGGTCCACTGCCAGGTGGTTACAGATCCGTGGCCTCTGTAGTTAACAATACCCACGCCTTCATTGATGGCCGTGGAAACATCCTCCGGGGTTCCACCCTCCGGCGGGTAAACTGTCTGAAAAACAACATCTGCAAGAGAGTAGTTATAGTTCTTAACATTATTGCTGTTTGCTGTATAGCTTCCGGGGTAACCCTCCTGATGTGCAGCAAGTACAACGCTTGCAGGCAGAGAAGGCTGGCCTGGTTCGCCAGTGTAAGCAACGTATGACATGGCTTTAGCAGTCTGGTTCGCCAGCGTCGAGTAGTTACCGGAGAATCTGCCCACTGCAATATCCGGATAGTTGTCCGAGTCCATACACTCATAGTAATAATCGCCCACAAAAGAGCTGTAAGACTTTGATTCGAGCTGCTGGTGACGAGCTGCAATTAATGCAAAGCGGGTTATTCCGCTCTGATAAACTCCACTTATAGCATTCTTGATAGCATAACTGCTTGTTCCTTCCGCCAGCTCCAGGATGTGTACATGGTGGCCCAGAGAATTCACCAAGGCAAGAAGTGGAGTGATCGCATCAAGGTTCTCCGGTGGAACAACACAGATGTAGACTATGTCATCCTTTGAAACTGGAGAATAACTCACAGGAATATTCAGAGAATCATAGTTAACCATTCTTGACCGGTGCATTCTTGCGATCTCCGGTCTTACTGAAACTTGCTGGCCCGCTGTACCACTGAAATCAATCCTTGCAGTGATCGAGGAAGCCACCTGAAATTCGCCTGTTGAAGCATTCCATCTGAACGGGTTCATCTGAAGAACCACTGTGTTTACTCCAGCCCAGTTTCCCTGCTGGAACAGATTGATCGAATTCTCTGGAAAAACTCCATTAAGGTCTGTGGAAAGATCAACAAAGAAGAATGGTTCCACCTGGTGGTCTGTGCGAAGAGGCTGTACAGGATATGGAATTCCCGTTCCGGCTGATATCCAGTTGGCGTCTAAAAGGGTTGTAGAAGGAGTGGTCTCTGCAGGCATGCCGATAACAACAGATACCATGGGAAGCTCCGGATTCCCTGTTGGAGTATCAAGATCCCAGCCATACTCCGGGATCGTTATGCGCGAATAACCTGAAAACTGCTCTATGTTGTAACCGGACAGATCAAGCTCAATGACCACATGATCCAGGTCTGCCTCAACCACTGTCACCTCAGGGGCTGAACCATAGTTTCCGCCTAAAGACATCCAGGAACCAAGCAGAGAGAGTAAAATAACAGTGAACATAGACGCACCTCCGTAATAGTATTTCTTGACAATTATGCAATTAACATAACAGCTATTCCGGAGATGTGTTCCCGGCAGGAAAACCAGAATGTGGAAAGCAAGAACTGATCAGCTGGATTCCAACGCTCTTCCCACACGGGTAAGAAACATTCTTCTTCTTATTGGTTTTCTTATGTAATCCATTGCACCCAGCTCATACCCTTTTTCCTCTTTGTCCATACTGTCGTTACCGGTGAGAAAGATCAAAGGCGTTTTAAGGTTCTTGCTCTGAAGAGCCTGGAGCATGGTAAAACCATCCAGTCCCGGCATCTCGATATCAGACAAGATAAGATCATAGTTGTTTGTTCTCAGTGTGATTATGGCTTCGACCCCATCGGTGGCCTGGTCCACATCATAACCGGCGGTTTCCAGCAGAATTGATGCAAGATTCCTGAAATCTTCATCATCATCTACAATCAGAATTGATTTCTTTCCTTCAGCGTCAACTTTCTTTTTAACTTCCTCTACACCGGTCCGTCCACTGAGACGAAGTTCTTCCAGAAGAACATGTCTGTTCACATCATCAAGGTAGAGAAGCCCCTGTCTAACTTTCATTATTGCATGATCTGAAAGAAGAAAAACACCAGCTTTCTCATGAAGCTCAATACGCATGGCAGGTACAGACTCTGCGTTCTTTATGATCTCAGTTACAACAGGGTTGAATCGCATAAGTTCATATACACCCTGTCGCCCGGAATACCCGGTGAAATTGCATTTTGGACAGCCTTCAGGGTGTGGAAGCTCGTGAGGGATGTCATCTGTAAATGGCAAAAGAATTTTTCTTTCCTCCGCAGTGACTGGTTTCATTCTTCTGCATTTCTGGCAGAGGCTCTTTAACAGTCTCTGAGCAAGAAGACAGAGCAGATTATCCGCTGAATCCTCTCTTGAGATCCCCAGTCTTGCTAAACGGAAAAGAGCTGTGGTTGTATTTGAACTGTGAAGAGTGGCCATTGTAAGATGTCCGGTGCTGGCTAGATCCAGACATGTTTTTGCACTGAACGAATCCCTTACCTCTCCCAGATAAATAATATCAGGATCCTGCCTGACCGCAGACTTAAGCAGAGCTTCAAAAGTAACCCCGCCCCTCTCGTTCACCTGCTGCTGATTAGCGTATTCAATTCTGTATTCCACAGGATCTTCAATAGTCATAAGACTTCTCGACTTTATATCAAGATGAGAGATCATGCTGTACAGTGTTGTAGACTTGCCGCTTCCAGTGGGTCCAACCACTATAATAGCACCACTTGTCTGGCTGGAGACTTCATAGAGGTCCTTTGATTGCTGCTCAGTCATGCCAAGTTCTGTAAGCTCCCTGGGTTTGGCATACATATCAAGCATGCGCACGATAAGACTTTCGCCCTGTGGCGTAGAAGTTGTAGCGAATCGCATTTTAAATGGCTTCCCGCCGATCCTGGCCTCAGCCTGACCGTCCTGAGGTTTACGACGCTCTGCAATATCCATTCCACCCAGAACTTTGAAACGACTCACAAGAACCGCACCGGTTTTCTTCTTCAGTGTGAACATGTCCTTCATATCGCCGTCTACTCGGAATCTCACAAGAACCCTGTCCGGTTTGGGTTCTATGTGGATATCACTTGCCCCTTCGGAAACAGCGGAAAACAGAATACTGTCAGATATGTATCTTATGGGAAATTTTCTTATATCGTCTTCAGAGGGTTTTTCTGAAATTTCAATAGAACCGCTGAAATCCGCAATCTCATCCTCAGTAACTTTCTCTTCTTTATCTTCATCTTCATCTTCGCTGCCTATATTTGCGAATACAGAATCTGAACCTTGAGGATCATCTTTCCGCAAAAGAGCATCAATACAGTCAGGGCAGGCAATCCCCACACGAGGCACTTCCCCTGTAAGAGATTCCAGCATTTCAATCAATTGTGGTTCGTAAGGATTTGACATGACAAAACGGGTACCACCTTCTTCACGAAGGGCCAGAACCATATGAGCCCTGGAGAATGCTGCAGGGAGCATATCACCCTCAACAGTCTCCGGATCAATGTACGGATAGCTGGGATAACGCAGATATGACGAGAGAAGCTTTGCAGTTTCTGTGCCGTCTATACCGATATCATATGCCTTTTCGTAAATATCTCTAGGCAGGGTGACACTGAGAGAAACTGTATCCTTCGGTGAAACATCTGAATTTTCTCTTAAATACTCTATGAATCCCTGGAAATTCTGCAATCTGCTCGCAGGGGCCGGGTTATCAAGTCTTCCCCACAGCTCTGCCCTCTCTAAAACTTTTTTAACCTTCGAGCACAGTGTTTTCCTGCTTAGAGCAGACTTCGGGAGAAAGTCCGCTACGCCTGCATTGAGCGCATCACGTCTTGTTTCATCATCTGCCCTGCTGGTTATCATAATTACTGGAATTCTCGACAGGATTATATCAGATTGCAGGCTGCCGCAGAATTCGAGTCCGTTCATTCCAGGCATAAGCAGATCCAGAAGAATAACACTAACAGATTCTTCCTGCAGCACTTTCATGGCTGCAGCTCCACTCTCTGCTGTTACCGTGTTGTAATCTGCTCTGCCCAGGATGTGAGAAAGCAGCAGTCTGGTATCTGCATCATCGTCAATAATGAGTACTGTTTTATTCATCGTCATCCACGTACTGAATGGATACCGTATCCAGATAATGCTCTAGCTCATCAATTCCAGTAAGTATTTCTGTTGCAAAGCACGACTTTGCCGCAATCTCCATAGATGCCCCCAGTTTTGTTATCTCTTCAAAACCGTAACCACCACCGGACCCCTTCATGCTGTGAGCAAGCCTCTGTGCTTCAGTGTAATCCCCCTGGCTGACAAGCTGTCTGATTTTTAAAACATCATTCCGCCTGTTTGCAATGTATCCCGGGATCAAGGGTTCAAGATCTTCGGGAACATATGCAACTGGTCCCTGCGTAATTGCATCAGATGGTTTCTCTACCGCTTCTGCTTGATTTAGATCAGGTATCTCAGGCTGCTGCAGATCTTCCGATAAATCAGGAGAACCCTCTCTGGGGCCCATGATCTTTAGCAGATCATCAAGCTTCTCAATCAGGTCCCTTTTCCTGACCGGTTTGGAGATGTGAATATCACAACCGGCAGAAAGGCATTTCTTTACCTCATCTTTTAACGCATGAGCAGTAAGAGCCGCTATGGGGGTATGATTACTCATAGACATTGCTTCATGCGATCTAATAGAACGAGTAGCCTCGTATCCGTCCATAACAGGCATCTGCATGTCCATGAGTATCAGATCGAATTTCCTTTTCATAAAATGATCCAGTGCCTCACGACCATTCTCAGCAACTGTGATCTCCCAGGGAAACGCCTCTGCATACTTAAGAATCAGAAATCTGTTATCAGGGGAATCCTCTGCCAGAAGCAGAGAAAGATGCATTTTTTCTATGGGGAACTTGCTTGCACCGGAGAAGCTTATGGGGTCAGAAGGCACAACGAAGCCTTCGATGACACTCATTACCTGTTTTCTAAGGTGGCTCCGCCTCAAAGGTTTGTACAGATAGTGTTCAACCCCAAGCGATTCACATTTCTTGATTTGTTCATCACTGTTATCGGAAGTGAGCATCATAATAATTTCCGATGAGTCAATTGAATTCTTTTTCATCTTCTCTGTGGTTGTAAATCCGTCCAATTCAGGCATGGAACAATCAAGGAGGATTGCATCGTATTTGCTTCCACGGATCATATCCATTGCGGAAGTCCCTCCATCTGCAATGTCCACGGAAGCACCATCGTCTTCCAGAAGCTCTTTAAGAAGCAATCTGCTGTTGTTATTGTCATCAACAACAAGTATGTGTTTACCGCTCAGGTCACACTGCTCATATTTCTCCGGCAGACTCATTGAATCTGTTTCCGGGAGATCGCAGAAGAATGTAAATGTACTTCCGGAATCAACCTGGCTCTGAACAGAAAGACTTCCACCCATAAGCTCAACAAGCCTGGTGCTGATCGCAAGCCCTAGACCAGTACCACCATACCTTCGCGTGTGTGATGAATCCGCCTGGGTAAAACTCATAAAGATCGATTCTACTTTTCCAGAATGAATCCCAATTCCGGTATCTGTCACCGAGAAACTGATCCTGCCTTGATCGTAAGGCCTGGCCTCCACAATAATTTCTCCGTGTGATGTAAATTTAACCGCATTACCTATGAGGTTTATAAGCACCTGTTTCAATCTGGGAGAGTCACCCAACACCCATCTGGGGGTTTCAGGATGAATTCTGCAGATAAATTCAAGTTTCTTCTCGTGAGCCCGCAGAGAAAGAGTTTCACAGGTTTTCTCGAAATCTTCATGGAGATCAAATGGTATTCTCTCTAACTCTATTTTACCGGCTTCTACTTTGGATATATCGAGTATATCATTAACAATATTAAGCAGGTTATCACTTGCATTCCTGCTTAACCTTAACAAGTTCTTCTGTGAAGAAGTTATCTCTGTTTCAAGCATTAAGTCAGTAGTTCCAATAATGGCATTCAGGGGAGTTCTTATCTCGTGACTCATATTTGCAAGAAACTCAGACTGCGTTCTAGCAGCATTCAATGCTGCTTCTCTGGCCTCGATAAGCTCAAGCTCTATTCCTTTTCTTTCCGATATGTCTCTCAATATGCCAGTAGCCTGCCATCCTCCATTCATAAAAAATGAAGAGACTGAAAGCTCCACAGGAAAAACAGATCCATTCTTGCGTCTGCCTTCCATTTCAACCACCCTGCCCACCATAATACCCTTGCCTGTTTCACTGAACTGTTTGAAACCCATTTCTATCATTTCCCAGTAGGATTCAGGGGCAATCAGGTGGTGCAGCTTTCTGCCAAGAGTTTCGGATCTGTTATAACCGAACATCAATTCAGCAGAGGAGTTGAAAAAGGATACTCTGCTGTCCGAATCAATAATAATTACAGCATCCTGTGCGGTCTCAGTAATTGCGCGAAACTTGATCTCATTCTCTTCCAGCCGCTTCTGGATTGATTCCCGGTGGGAGAGATCTTTGTAAACTCCCACTGCACCAACATTCTCGCCGTTAACAACAATTGGAGCAACGGAAACAGAGACTTTCTTTTCTGTATCTTCTTTTCCTCTTCTGATACATTCAAAAGCCCGGATAACCTTACCGTTAATGATCTCATTGGAAGAAATCTCATCCTGCCCACTGCCGCTTCTTACAAGTTGATCTACAGATCGACCTACTGCCTCCTGAGTTGTCCATCCGAACAAATCTTGTGCAGCCCGGTTCCAGGCAGTAGTGATTCCTTTTTTATCAAT
Source organism: Candidatus Sabulitectum sp. (assembly GCA_023136985.1). Taxonomy (GTDB): domain Bacteria; phylum Fermentibacterota; class Fermentibacteria; order Fermentibacterales; family JCC-6; genus Sabulitectum. Next base: position 7,305 of record JAGLQD010000279.1, read on the forward strand.
TGTAAGAACCGCGTCAGGAACACTCTCAACCACTCCATGGTAAAACATATCCCGCATCAGTATATCTTTTTCCAGATCCTGTTCTTCGTGAACAGCATGCTTGAATGAGAAAATACTGTATGAGGATTGATTAATTTCGAACTGTCGTTGCATGATATTCGTTTCAGCCCCTGCAAACTCACCAAGCAGCAGTTCAACTGTACCATCCACGATGGAAGAAGGATCTTTACCTAGAATGCTGCATAAGATATCATTAACACTTAGAATTCTTCTGCTTTCTTCCGCAGCTATAAAAGCACATACTCCCTGATCGGAAAGAACCTGCAAATAAATCTCATTCAGTAAATCACCTTCAGAGTCAAGATTCATTCTCTCAGAAATGGACATTAATCTACCCTTCCGGATCTGAAGTAAAATCGATAGCCTCTCTTACCATCTTCGAGAGAGAACCCGCACTGAAAGGTTTCCTCAAGAAACCCTGAAGTTTAAGACTTCCGAAACGCTTTCGTATTTCATCTTCACCGTAGCCTGTTGTAAGGATTATGCCAAGTTCAGGGACAGATCGCCTCAGTTGTTTGAATGTCTGCATGCCGTCCAGTCTCGGCATGACAAGATCCAGAACTACACACTTAATGATGTTTTTATTCTGCTCGTAAATTCCCAATGCCTCTATGCCGTCACAGGCTGTAAACACCCTGTATCCTTCCCTTTCAAGTATCTGTGTTCCTATTCTCCTGATGATCTCCTCATCATCAACAAATAGAACTGCGGAAGAGCCAGTGGATACTTCTTTCCCGGGTGTCAGCTCGGCAAGAATGGACCTGACATCCTTCAACGCCTCAGAGAGTTCAGTAGAGAGAACTCCCGTGGTTTGCGTAGCAACAAAAGCAATCCTTCTTTCAACCTTCTTCAGTCTCTCAGTTACATCTTTCACAATCAGATACTCACCTCTCAGCAGACTACACCATCGATAACTATTATGTGGTTAACACAATATGGCAAGGGGTCACTGAAACTGTAGAAACGGATTATTTTCCATCTCATGCCCCATTGTTGTTGCAGATCCGTGGCCCGGGAACACCGTTGTACTGTGATCAAAGTGCATTGCAATTCTTTTCAGGGTATTTCTCATTTCTTCCGGAGAACTCCCCGGAAGATCAGTTCTGCCCACTGAACCTGCAAAAATAGTATCGCCAGAGAAGAGCAGTCCATGGCCTTCCACACAAATTGATCCCCTGGAGTGACCCGGCGTATGTTTTATGAGAAAAGTTAGCCTGCCCACTTCTACACTATCACCATCTTCAAGGAACCTGTCTGCCGGTGGAGGCTGTTGGATCTTGAATCCCCACTCTGCCCCATGACTTGCTGCTGAAGCCATTGTATCAGCATCAGCCCTGTGGATCATGGTTTCAGGTGCAAAACGCTTAATAAGCATGGCGGAACCCCCAACATGATCAAAGTGACCATGGGTATAGATTATTGCGTCCAGCCTGGTTAACCCTCTTTCTATCAAAATATGATCGTCCCCGGGATCAATAACGAGTACTGCTCCTGTCTCAGGACATTTCACCACATAACAGTTGGTTTGAATAGCACCAACTATAATTGTACTTACGATCGGCTTAATCACAAAGAACCTCCAATTCCTTTATTCTCAACCTGATATGAGAAGTTCCAACTGTGTCCTGAACATCACGAAGAAAAAATCTGTAATTCTCCAATGCCGATTCCTGGTCACCCAGACTGTAAAAACACTCTGCCAGACCCAGTCTGCTTTGAAGGTGACCGGGATTATTCAAAAGAATAGATTGCAGCACGGAAACAGCTTCATTCTCTCTGCCTCTTGACGAATACGTTAACGCAAGAATGTTTAAAGCCTCTGTGTTCCCTGGAGCCGCTGCAAGAACTGAGAGAATCAGCTCTTCAGCCTCAGCGTGCCTTTCAAGAATACCCAGAACCCTGGCTTCCTCAATCTGCGGTTGAACAAAAGACGGGTTCGCTGACACAGCACTCTGGAAAAACAACAGCGCTTCCTCCATATTCCCAGCCAGCATGGTAATTCTACCACAGTTGTAAAGAACAGAAGCATTTTCGGGTTCTCGTCTCAAGGCAGTATTAAAACACATTGCAGCATCTTCAAAAGAACCGTTCTCCATCAAGGCCATGCCGTAATTATTGAATGCAAGACCACTACCGGGGTTGAGTTGAATTGCCAGCTGGCCTGTATGAAGAGCCTCTGTAAGTCTTCCTGCACCAAGCAGAGCGCCGGTAACATCAATCAGAATATCAACTCTGGTTGAATCCAGTGCTATCACATTCCGGTAAGCAGTGATGGCTTCATCATAAATACCAAGATCGAGATTTACCGTCCCGAGATTTCGCCATACATTTGGATTTTCCGGGTCTAGATCAGATACCCTTATAAGCAATTCTCTGCAAGTGAAAAGCTCACCACTGCGGTATGCCTCTCCTGCCTGTGAAAACAGTGAAGAAGCCTCGGGCACCGCTTCCTGTTGGTCGGTGCAGGATGCTAGAAGAATGCAGAGCAGAATGATCAGAAGTATATTGATTGCTGGAAAACACAACACCAGGAGGTTTCTTTTGTTTGCTGTTCTATTTTTCATTCTTTCCATTTCTGATCAGGGTTACACTGCTGAGCCATACAGAATTTTCGCACAATCAGATTCCGTACTCTCCTGCATCAACGGGATTGAATACAGTTTTTCTTTCCAGGGCACCGGGGCACTGTCAAACATAATGCCTGTGCTGAAGGGCAGGACATCTGTCTGGGTTAAAACAGGGGTCAATCATCCCATGATGTATCACAGTATTGAGAGCATTATCAGCAGCGGAGCCATAGGTAACATTGTAAAACCATATTCCTATGCTGCTTTTGAAGAAACCGTCTACCTCGTTGACCATGTTGATTCTCTTGTATTCAGCACTGATTACAGCAGAACATCAGGTGCCCTCTTTGATTTCCCTCCTGCTTCCGTTATGATGGAATTTGTAGTTTCAAATCCGTTTCGAGATGAAATACTTTCGGATTCGATCGCTGTTCTTGTACCGATTGAGTTAGATGGCGTTCTCTGTCATGTCTTTCATGTTTTTTACCAGGAAGAGGATGCTGAAGCTGTCTGGTTCCTGGGCATGGATGATCTTCTTCCCAGGGCTGTTGAAAGAATCGGCTACTATGGATCATCCTCTATTCCCGGAGGTCAGATTCTTGAGATATCAAATTTGACAGCTGAATGCCCCACGGAACCCTCCTGGCATTTACCGCTCCCCGGATATACATCTCTTCCATGGCTCTCTCTGCTGGATCCATCCATGGCGGCTCCCGCATTCTTCCTTTCAGACCTTAACGGCCACACCGTAAGATCCACTGAATTCAGCGGTAAGACTCTTCTTCTATGCTTCTTCTCTTCCTGGGATCCTTCATCTTTATCTGCCCTTGGTCTGCTGAAATCAATCGGGGAGGATTTTTCAGGATCAGTTCAGGCAGTGGGTATATCCATAATGGAGACAACAGATCCGGCTTTCAGATTGAGTTCTCTGGGCTTAGATTTTCCCGTACTGATCTTCGGAGAAAGCACAGCAGAGGACTACAATGTACATTCTGTTCCTGCAGTTTTTCTGGTCTCCGATAATAATGAGATCCTCTATTCATCTCAGGGGATCCAGGACAATACAGTATTCGATATCAGAGTGCTGATAGAAAGAAGTCTGTAACGAAAAAGGGAGCCCGAAGACTCCCTGTCTCTATTGAATGGTACCGGAGGCGGGACTTGAACCCGCACAGGCTATTGCCCACTAGGTCCTT
>JAGLQD010000028.1 GCA_023136985.1 Candidatus Sabulitectum sp.
TGACCAATAACGAGAATGCGATTTTCAGTGAAGACTCCGCACAGGCAATGGAGGAGATCACAGAAAATCTTTCAGATATCCGTGCCGCTGTTGCTTATTCAATAAAGACGGGAATGGCAGAGGTTATTATTGCCTGCAGCAAGGTCCTGAGAAACTATTACATGAGAACCGGGCTGCTGGAAGAGGGTTTTGATGTATTCAAGGATGTTTCCGCAATGCTCAAAGAAATCAATCTTGAAGAGTCGCTGAACATGAAGATCAAGCAGGCTTTTTTTGCGAGTCAAATGACCATGTACGATGAGGCTGCATCTTTGTTGGAGAATGTTCTCGCCAGTGGAAACCGGACATCTTCCGGTGAAGCATCTTATACCCTTGGTATGGTGTACATGAGAACAGGCAATTTAAGCAGGGCAGAGAGCAGGATTAACACAGCTCTGGAATCTGCAAGAGCCTCTGGTACCAGAGAACTTGAAGCATTGGCACTGGGTGGACTGGGAGACTTGTTCAATCACAGGCTTGAAGCCCATAAGGCCAGTTATTTCCTGATGCAGGCTGTAGAGATATACAAGGAGATTGGAGACATTCGGGGTCTATTTTCCACCTGGATCACCCTTTCGAATACCATGACTAATCACAAAGATGGAGATGCCGCCCTGGAATACGGCATCAATGCCCTTGAATGTACTGAGATATTAAAAGGTGACCTTTACGTTGCTTTAGCTAAAATAACTATAGCAGAAGCACTGGGGCTTCAGAGAGAATACAGGCAGGCGCTGGACAGAGCCATTGAGAGTGTAGAGCTGTTCAAGAAGATCAATGCCAGATGGGGAATACAGGCCTCATGTCGCACGAAGGCAACTCTTGAAAGTTCCCTTGGTATGCTTGAGGAAAGTATTAGATCAATAGAAGAATCCATTGAAATATCAGAGGCGATCGGGGGCACATACAATTCAATGGAAGCCTTTATCACCGGCGGTGAGCTCTTCGAGAAGAATGGAGATATCCATAGAGCAATCGATCTTTTCACCAGAGCAGAGAAGATAGCCAGGCATCTGGAAGTAGATAAGTACCTGAAAGAACTGGGTGAAAAGCTTGCAAGCCTGACCAGCCAGGAGGGAACAGGTATCACTTAATCCAGGAAAACTAGAACTGCCTTCCGTTCCAGCCGGCTATCCCAGCCAGTAACCACCACATGGCAGACCCTTTCTGTTCACAGCTTTCAAATGTGGTATGCCCTGCTCCATCACATGACTCAAGATAAATACTGTAGAAGCTGTTTATTCAAGGTAGATAATGGGAACAGAATTAAGTTTTCGAGTTCGATTCCTTTCCGGGGTGCCAGTACGAATGAACAGCACAAAGATCAGAACTTAGAGCGCCAGACGCTTTCCACTTAGTGTTTGTATCAAACAGTACACCAAGGGGATATGTGAATTCAGGTTTTACCGTTCCGTGATCTAACGTACAGTTCGAAAGTAGCTTTTTAAGGAATTGCTTCTTTTCACTACCGGAAACCGTAAGAAACAGTCTGTTAGCTTTTTGCGAAAGTTCAATAATGCCCTTTGTGTTAGACAACAAATCATTGACATATGAGGAATCGAGGTTTGAAAGCTTCTCATCCACCAGCTCAATCTCTCTTCTTATCTCAGCCGATTTCCTGTCAAAGACAATTACATCAATCCTGCCATCGAGTCTATCGTCATAAAGCACGTCAGACCGTCTTTGAAGCCTGTCACGCTGCTTAACCAATCGAGCCTTTGTCTCTTCAAGGGTTTTCCTCTTGTCAGCCGTTTTAGCCTCTACAGAGTCTACAATCCATTTGGCAATGCGATCATCTATTCTTAAACCTTTGAGAATATGAGAGAACTGCATATCAAGCTTTTCTTGACGAATGTATGGATCTCCATGTTTTCCCTTGAATTCTGTGCAATGGTAATAGGTGTACTTATTCTTTCGTCTTTCAGCAGTAATGGCACAGCCACATTCACTGCATTGCATCAGACCTGTATATGAAAACTCATATCTTTGCTTTGGTTTTGATACTCTGCGCCCCAGAAGTACGTCCTGTACATTGAACCACAATTCAGCAGAGACAATGGGAGTATGGTTGCCCTGGTACTCTCTGCCATTCCAGATGAACTTTCCTCGGTAGATTGGATTACTCAGCATCTTGTGAACAGTTGAAACACCTATCTTATTACCACGCTTGGAGCGAACACCAGCATCGAATAATTCTTGAACAATCATATGAATAGGAACAGAACCCCTTGAGTAACGCTCAAACATCTTAAGAATCATCGGTGAAACCAGAGGATCAGGAGCAATTATCTTAATGCCATTAGAATTTGCAGTGTTCGAATAACCAAGAGGAGCCACCGAAGGATAAAAGCCTGATTCAGCCTTTGCCTTCATTCCTTTTTTTGCTTCAGAACTGATGTTTCTGCTCAAATAGGCAGCTTGTGCAATTTCAATGTCCTGCATAAAGAATTCAGTAGGGGAGGAGTGCCGAGACATTACCTTTCCCTCACGCACGAAATGTATCTCAAGACCAGTCTTCTCAAGATCCAGTGCAAGGTAGTCCTTCATGTTTCGAGTAAGACGATCAGTTTTCTCAACAAGTATTGTTTTGCAGCCATTCTTTTTTGCCAGAAGAACCAGCATTTCATTGAATCCTGTTCTACCGGTACTTCTTGCAGTTTCGCTGTCAACGAACTCTCTTACAACAGAAAAACCATTCTTCTTTGCATATCCACGAAGCATCTTAAGCTGTGCCTGTATGGAGAAGCCTTCTTTCTGTTGTTCAGCAGTGGAAACCCTTGCATAGATGTAAGCATTTGTTTTCATGAAAGCTTCTCCTTTCTCAATAGAGTGACGGCAGGGGACACAGCTACATACTGTGCCCCTCTGCCAAAGCCAAGTATGCTATTTACAGGAGAATTCACCCTCTCTGTCAATAAGCCAGTAAGCAGCGCATGGAGGAAGCGAATGCTCCTTGTTCCACTTGTCGAGAAGCTGGAACAGTTCCACAATTCGTTCAGCGGCAACCCTTGCTTCTTCATCAGTGAGTTCAATTTCCAGAACATTCTTGAAGAAGTGCTTTGTCTGTTCAACAGTAGCAGTTTTCTTTTCAGCCATTTGAGACCTCCAAAGCCCGTATAACTTCGAAGTCTCATCGATAGCTCTAGGCGATTATTTCTTTCATTGTTAATGCGCTCACATCTCATGAGTCACGTTTCTTTCATCTCTGGAACTTCATCAAAAGGGATGTTGAACTTGTACTTTTTGCCAGCGTCGATAATAACTTCTCTTCTGTTGCTTTTAACAATTTCACATTCCATCCCAACATCGAAGAAACCATGATGTAGCAATGCAATGACAACCTGTCTTAACTTATCCATTAACTGTTCGAACTGATTATCCGAGGGAGTAGAGCCTATTTCTATTTGCTTCCTGCCCTTTGTATCAATCATTCTATTCTTTCTTGATGGCTTCATGGTATGCTGTTCTAAGTTCTTCACGCTTTATTATCTCCTCTACAAGTTCTCTGGAATAGTTCTTGAAAATTTCGAAAATTGTTTCATCCATGTTTTTCTTTGAATCCGGATCAGCATTCTGGTTTGGATGAGCTACATCGCCCATAAATTCATAAACGCTTTGACCGATTTCTCTTCTGAGTTGGATTTCCTCCCGGTGGCTGCCTTCGTCAGGTTTCGACATCAAATCCATTATGAATCGAATTGTGTTGAAACTGTTTTTTGAATTTGGATTTAGAAGTTTCTCAGATGTGATAATCTCTAAAATACCTGAGAATCCACCCAAAGGATCATTATCTTCAAGTCCAATGGCACTTGTGAGAAACTTAATTGCCTTTTCTGCTGATTCCAGCTTACCGGCATTTTCCCGAATTTTCTCGATGGATTCATTATCAAACCGGTTAGCCAGTTGAAGTAATTCATTAACATCAGCATCCAGTTCAATGGCAATCTGCTTGACAACTTCAGCAGAGGGTGGAGGGACAACGCCTCTCTCTATGTTAGAAATGTAAGAAGGACTTTTGCCAATTGCTTTAGCAAAAGGTCTTAGTTTATAATCTTTTGCCTTTCTCAACATTCTCATTTTGTATCCGAATTCCATGGGTACTCCTTATTTGTTGCATAACGAGTGATACATATTGAACTAACATATGCAAGTCAAGAGCTGCAACCGATAGTAGGTTTTTTATGAGATGATGTTTTCTTAGCCGTTAAAGTGAAGTGATGGAGTTCATGTTTATATATGTGAGTATGTCATGTTTCTCTTGCATCTTGTTAGAAGCCCGATTCTGGATGCGTCATTTTTCAATTCTGATCCTTGAGTGGTCACATCCTGCCGTTCGCTTCACTATTCGTTTCTCTCACTTTCGGCTTTAGCCCACTCTACAGATCTGGAATTGTCTATATCCACAGGACAACTGAACGCATGGATTCCATCCAAGAATGCAAGAGCCCTCCATGTAGAAAATGAGAGATTCTGCGATTTTTGTACATTCCGGCAAAAACATTCTGTTTGAATTAGTCTATTAAGGCAGTCGAGAGGAAGAAAACCGGAAAAAAGATGTTATCCATCACAAAAAGGACATAAACAGCACTAGCATATTTTGGTGTTTCTGTGATTATGATTTCTGGAAGAAGGAACCATCTGATTTACTTAACGGAGATTTGCTTTTTTTTAGCGCAGACCAGTCACAGCAATACCAAGGTAGCTTTCAAGCAGAAACTGATGCACATGCTTGATCTGGTAAGGCTAAAATGTAACTGGTTCAAAAAACTGGACAGGATTGATTTCTAAGGCATCAGCCAGTTTCCAGATGTTGTTAAGACTGACGTTCCGCTCTCCTCTTTCGATTGAAGCGATGTAACTCAAATTCAAGCCTGAAATTGTTCCGAGCTTCTCTTGAGTAAGTTCTCTTTCAAGTCGGTAATAGCGTAAACGCCTTCCAAATACTATTTGCTTTTCTGTTTTCATGAAAGAGAAATACAGTGTTGACAGATTTATGTCTTGTTGTTATAAGAACGAAACAGTGCATATGAGAACATATACTTTGATTCAAACGTAAGAAAGGATATCTGTCACATTCTCTGGCACAGCAAATTCTCTTTTGGCTCAAACAGAATAGTTTAACAAGAAGGGTTGACTCATGAAGAGTATGAATTTTGCTTTCATCGTTTTGCTTGTACTTACCGCCTCAGCAACTGCACTGCCTGGTGCAGGAGAATATTCAATGTCTGACATAATTGTGCGCAATCTCCCAGCAAAAAAACAGAATGGATCTGCCTGGGATCCATTTGGAGGAGCACCTGATGTATTGGTTGCCATCTATATAGACTACGGTGATGAGGTTGAGCACTATTCATCAACATCAGAGAAAGAGAATTCCGGGTCCTCGGCTATATGGAGCAGAACAGAATCTTTCTTTGTTAGTGCAGGAGAGGCAAACAGAGAAGACGTAGAATTGCTCATAAAGGTATGGGATATTGATTCGAGAAACGGCAACGACTTTATTGATTCAGGAAAAATCTCGTTTTCTGATCTGGAAACTGGAGAAGTTGAATTAGAACTCAATTACGGAACCGTGATTACCTTTGAGCTTGAAGGACCATTCACGTATGATGAGGGTGTATGTGAAGGTTAGGTTACAGCATTTCGAATTATTTGATTCTCCAGATACGGCGGTGGAATATTTTTGGTTTATTGCTTGTGGTTAAGTAGCGAGACCGCATTCACTGGTTTAAGATTCCTGAAGTGGTTAATTCTTCGGGAATCCCTAAAAACAGACTGGGTCTAGTCTACAAGTCCATTATGCTCTTGCCTGGCTTCTCAATCTCTCCCGAAAGGAACAATATGCTTCTTCCATTTATTTTGTATGTCGCTGCTGTCATTGCCCTTGCTATGGGAGCTTCTGCTTTAGCAAACCCAGAAACAATTATGCAACAGACCTTTGGTAGCATTCATATCATCGGAGGAATACTTTTCTTTGGTGTGGGTTATGCTGTCCAGCGGATAAACAAGACTCACAAAGAACTGGTTTCTTGGAAAGCTGACATAAAAGCGAAGCAAGTTGCCAAGACCAAGGCTGAAGCAAAGAAGATTGAACCGGAGCCAATTGATAGACAAGTTACATAATAATAGAATAGTAACCCAAGTCTCATTCTAAGGATTTTAGAGTGCTGTGTTTATCAACAGAGTGAAATAGTTGAATTTTGTATTTTACACTCTGAATCCAAGGATATTCCAGTAATCTCTCCTCATTTGATATCTTGTGTTATCAATCCTATAGGGAAGCTTTGTCCTGTTCCAAAATGCATAATTTACTTTGCTCTCAAAGTGTTTATTTAAGTTTTCCCACTTCATGGTAATCGCATATCCTGAATCAATATTGTCTTGCAAGCGATCTGGAACCGAATGTGAACTCTCTGGAAGATAAATTCCTAGTAATCCGTTGGGTTTGAAGGATTTTAATTTGTTGGTTGGATGATTGTACTTTCTAAGAGAAGCCCAAATTTCCCAATCAACCCACTTTCTATGTCCAGTCTTTTCTCCAATAAGAATTACGGTAACAGAACAAGTTCTCATTTTAGATCTAATGAGCTTGTAAATGTAGTTTTCTGTATAGTGACCTATGTCCTCTTTCAGGGAATAATCAGACACCTTGATTGTCCGGATTACTCTTCTGAGTTCATCTACATATCTTTGGTCATTGTTATGGTGGTAACTAACAAAGCAATTTCTTGATTTCTTTATCATGGGTGCTCCCCAGCTATTACTGAATAATCATATTGGGGTTATCATACCCCTTGTAAGAAACACAACGTGCTTTAATGTAGATGTTTTTCTATTGAGTGCTACCCAAAATAGGTGATCCTTGATTTTGGCCGGACGTTTTGAACATATGATTCGAGCATATGTTTACCTCCATAGGACATTCTCTCTTCTAGCAACACCCTAGATATCGCTCTCAATTTCGCTACCCATTTAATTAGAGAACTGATGTCTATTAAAACTGGTTTGACCTTGATATATGATGGCAAATTGTTAACATTCGATGCAACTAGATGAACGCAACCCCGATCTCGACCATTGGCTCCACCAATCTCATACGAAACCCACCATGATCGAAAAGTGTTTTGTGTTATCAGACCAAGAAGGTGTGTCGACCTGTCTAAACCGTCCTCTATGCACTTGACGATTGCCAAGTCATTTTCAGAGCGTGAAGCATACTGGAGCGATTGGTCTCTTTCATCAAAGTAGATGTCAACACCCATGTCAGTCAAAATTCTTGCAACAGCTGTCAGTGGCTATGGGGGGGGTGGACCACCCCTGGCTGGGGAGGGGGTACCAGTGAGGCTGTTTTTTTTACACCTTTGATTTTCTCTCGACAGGCCAACTTTTCAGCAACCATCTCCGGTGTTGGCAGAAATGCTTTCGGAGAAAAACATCCGTTCTTTTCCACAAACTCGTAGTACTTCTTCACCGTCTTTCAACCGACTCTCGTATCTCTGTGAAAGCCTTTGAGACCGTCCTTTCCTTAAACGGTAGGTGATCTCGACAACTTCGTTCATGTGGATGTCTCTCCCTGAAAAATATTTTGCACTGAAAGCCTCCATATTTAAGAGAGGACTCCAGATAATTAGTAGTTGCTCAGGTGGTTCCTACGGCTGCCATCCACCCCTGGCTGGTGGTCCATGGACCACCAGCCAGGGGTGGAGGAATATGGGGTAGCCCATGACA
>JAGLQD010000280.1 GCA_023136985.1 Candidatus Sabulitectum sp.
GCACTCCCAGTCTTTGACCGGTCCGAATATCTTTTCACAAAAGAGACCATCCGCCTCAGGTTTGTAACTGCGGTAATTTATGGTTTCAGCCTTTGTTACCTCGCCGTAAGACCATTCTTTAATTGTCTCAGGTGAAGCAAGACTAATTCTTATTCCTGAGAAATCCGCAGGAAATGTATTGGCATCTCTTAGGGAATGTGAATCAAGCATTCTACCTCTCCCTCTCTTCAGTCATGTCAAGTTCGACATCCAGAGCAAGACTCCTCATTTCGCTGAGAAGAACATTGAACGCCTCGGGCGTTCCTCTGGTTTCGACATTCCTGCCATGAACAATTGCCTTGTATGCTTCAGTACGCCCATCAACATCATCACTTTTGATAGTGAGCATTTCCTGAAGACAGTGTGACGCACCATACGCCTCAAGGGCCCAGACTTCCATCTCGCCAAGCCTCTGTCCACCGTTCTGAGCTTTTCCACCCAGAGGCTGCTGTGTGACCATGGCGTATGGTCCTGTGGATCTTGCGTGAATTTTATCCTCAACCTGATGTGCAAGTTTCAGCATGTACATTCTTCCCACAGTCACACGCTGATCAAAAGGATCACCGGTTCTACCGTCGTAAAGAACAGTCTTGCCGTCACGATCAAGCCCGGCTTCCACAAGAAGATCGCCTATTGTTTCATTCTTAACACTGTCAAATACAGGAGTAATGGTGTTGATGCCCAATTCCGCAGCAGCCATACCAAGGTTTGTTTCCATGATCTGACCAACATTCATTCGACTGGGGACACCCAGAGGATTAAGACATATATCAACAGGAGTTCCATCAGGGAGGTAAGGCATATCCTCTTCAGGAACGATGATACTTACAACACCCTTGTTACCGTGACGACCAGCCATCTTGTCGCCTATACGAAGCTTGCGCCTCTTGGCAATATAAACTTTCACCAGTCTTGTAACACCGGGCTTGAGTTCATCACCGCGATGAAGCCTGTCCTCGATATCCATGAATGTATCGTTGAGTTCTTTAAGTTTGTTTTCAGCACTGCGAAGTATCCTTCTGGCTCTGTCATCAACCACAAGATCCTCAACAAGCTGACGATTGAAGTCCAGATCGGTGAAATCAACCTTCTTGAGGAAAGTGGCAGTAATTTTTCTTCCCTCGGGAATCAACTGCTCACCAGTAACGCTGTCAATGAAAGTAGCTGCCTTCTGCCCACCGAGAACCTCTCTAAGCATTCCATTCCTGTGTTCAAAAAGCCTTCTCTCGCTGTCCATTCTGTCTTCGCGCAGTGCATCCACACGAGACTCGATCTCGCGCCTTCCCCGCTCGGTATCATCCCTGCGGGAGTACACTTTAACATCCACCACAATTCCAGACATACCAACTGGAGCCTTCAGTGAAGTATCCTTCACATCACTGGCTCTCTTGCCGAAAATAGCCCTGATAAGACGCTCTTCCGGAGAAAGGTCCTGCTCGCCCTTGGGGCTGACCTTTCCTACGAGTATGTCTCCGGCTCTTATTCTGGAGCCTACACGAACGATGCCGCTATCATCCAGATTGCGCATTGCAATTCGTTTTTCGGTGGCATTGGGAAGATCGTAGGTAAGCTCTTCCGGACCCAGCTTGGTCTCCCGGAACTGTGTCTCAAGCTCTACAATATGAACAGAGGTAAAGGTATCATCCTTTACAACCCTTTCACTCACCACGATGGCATCCTCAAAGTTGTAACCGTTCCACGGTGTAAACGCCACCAGAGCGTTAACGCCAATGGCAAGTCTTCCATTCTTGGTTGCCATTCCATCCGCGAGTATGTCACCTTTTTCAACAACATTACCCACAGAGACCAGGGGCTTCTGATTAACACAGGTGTCCTGATTTGAGCGCTCGAACTTCCTGAGATTGTATACATCATCTCTGTCGAAATCGTACTCATCTCCATCGGCTTTGATTACTATCCTGCCTGCATCAACATGGGTGATAAGACCTGATCTGTCAGCAAGAACAAGAGCACCACTGTCCCTTGCTGCTATCTCTTCCATCCCTGTGCCCACAACCGGATCATCAGTAAAAAGAAGAGGCACAGCCTGACGCTGCATGTTTGAGCCCATGAGAGCCCTGTTGGCATCATCATGCTCCAGGAAGGGAATAAGTGCAGCCGAAAGTCCAACCAGCTGCATGGGGCTCACATCGATGTACTGAACTTCATCCGGGGTGACCATTGGAAATGCACCGGCTTTTCTTGCCCTGACAAGAGGTCCCACAAGCCGGTTGTCATCATCCACCAGGGAATCAGCCTCAGCCACTATGGTTCTGTCCTCTTTATCCGCTGAAAGGTAAGAGACTTCGTTTGTTATTTTCCCGTTGATAACCCGCCTGTACGGGGTCTCAAGGAAGCCGAATCTGTTTATCGAAGCATACACAGAAAGGGTGGTAATAAGACCGATGTTTGGTCCCTCTGGTGTCTCGATGGGGCAGATTCTACCATAGTG
>JAGLQD010000281.1 GCA_023136985.1 Candidatus Sabulitectum sp.
GTGCCCCAGATGCTTGGGCCCGTTTGCATAGGGAAGCGCACTTGTTACCATGTATCGGGACATCAGCTGTTCCTCTCTTCTTTTTTGCCATTCCGTCTTCTGTATCTGGGACGGTTTCTACCCCTGCTTCTCTTTTCCGATCTCTCTGACTTTTCTTTCGTTTCAGCAGGTGAAGCCTTTACTTTATCAACAGGTTTAACAACTGGTTTTTTCTGTTTCTGTTTTGCTTTTACCGGGAAAGTCGGACAGCTACCGCATTTTTCTCTCTCGGGAATGTTTTCCGGTAGAGTGGACATTGCGCGTCTTCTGTGAAAATCTTCAATAGGAAGAATTTCCTCATCGCCTTTTTCTTCCCACTGGAGAGTGACTGTTTCCTTAAAAATATTAACTTTTTTGACACAGGTATGCAAACCATTAACCTTTAAATTTATCCCCACTCTGGGGTATGTCTTTGAAGCCTTGTGGTAAAACTCCGTTTCATACTCCAGACAGCACATAAGGCGGCTGCATGCTCCGGAGATCTTACTGGGATTAGGGGATAGATGCTGATCCCTCACCGATTTGAGAGTTACCGATTTGAATTCATTGAGAAAACCTGCACAGCACAGCTGTCTGCCGCATATTCCAACACCATCTTTATACTTGGCATCATCTCTGACGCCGATCTGACGCATCTCGATCCTTGCCCTGAACGCAGATGCCATGTCTCGAACAAGACCCCTGAAATCAGTCCTCTGATCTGCGGTAAAAAAGATTCTGATCCTGTTTCTGTCAAGTTGCGATTCACAGTCTGAAAGGAACATATCAAGATTACGAACCTTGATCCTTGTTTCGCAATGGAGAAGAACCTCTTTTTCAAATTCACGATTCGCTTCGAATTTTTCCATATCAATATCTGTTGACAGCCGCAGAAAATTCCCTTCAATACGGTCTGTATTCACCTCAGACAGAGGCAACTTCGCAACAACCCTGCCCATGTCTTCACCGCGATCCACAGAAACAACAACCATATCTCCCATATTTACAGGTTTTCTGGTTCTGTTTGCAAACATCAGCAGCCGTCTTGATTTAAAAGCAAGCTGAAGTATTTCAATTGGTTGACTCTCCATGTTGAGAGCATCCTCAATTACCACTTTTATGCCCCCCTCTTTCTAGAACTCACTGCTGCCGTTGAGAATGCCATTGATGGCGATACGTTAGCTCTCATTCTTTTTTCGCACAGCAGAAAAAGTTTCTCCATACGCCGATAGCTTTCATCATCTGCTCCCACCACATCAGGTACGATTTCCCTGGCCAGAGGTCTGGACCCGGCAATTGCTCTTCGCATATCATGGATCAGCGAAGTCATTTCACCGCAAAGCACAAGAATTCCTTCCCTGCCCATTTTTCTTGACATAACATCCATCTCTGTGGCGAGCTCCATATCTCCCAGTGATTTACTAAAGATCAATTTCAGAACATCCTCTGCTTTACTTTTTTCTTTTGCTTTCTTTCTGCTGAGTTCAAGAGCCAGCCCGGGGCTTCCATCAGAAAGCAATGCCAGTCTTGAAGCAGTTTCAGCCGATACTCCAACTCTTTCCATTAGCAATTCTTTCACCACGGAGGTTGTAAGTCTTCCAAATCTTACTGTATGCGCCCGTGATCTTACCGTTGGCAGCAGCCCTGACACTCTGGATGTGATAAGAATTAAAAGGGCACCGTCCGGTGGCTCCTCAAGGGTTTTCAGAATGGCATTTGCAGCTTCTCTTCTAAGTCTGTGAGCATCATATATAATTTCCACATATCCGTATCCTTCAAAAGACTTCCTGGATAACCGGTGGCTCATCTCCCGCATCTGATCGATGGAAATATAGGTATTCCCCTGGAAGCGAAGCGGAGTAATTCCATCTTTGGCTCTGGCATTAATTAGATCAACAACTTCTTCACCCTTTGTTGTCTTCATCTTTGGAAGCGTTATTCTTACATCGGGATGTACCATGCTGTCTATCTGTCTGCATTGTTTACATTCACCGCAAAACCCCTTTTCCTGCTCAGGACAGATCCTGGCTTTTGCAAGATCGAGAGCTGCGGTCAATCTTCCGCTTCCGTCGGGGCCTGCGAGAATATAGGCATGGGCAAGTCGATTACTGCTAACCGCAGACACAAGTATCTTCTTTGCCTGATGTTGACCTTTAAGCTTAGAAAACAGGTTCATTATTACTCCAGATACTCAAGCGGGTTAACCGGTTGGCCGGCACGGCGTATTTCAAGATAACAGCCGGATCTTCCTCCTGGCAGAGGGCCGGTCATGCCCAGGAAAGACCCCTGGTCTACAGTTTCGCCTCTGCTCACCTCAAGACTTCCCAGATGGGCATAAACAGTGTAGTAACCATCAAGGTGATCCAGAATTACCATTCTTCCCATGGTAAGATACTCTCTTGCATAAAGAATGATCCCCGGGCCTATAGTTGAAACTCTAGCCGAGTTCCCGGCAACTGCAATTGCAATACCGTCACTGACAGTTTCTGTACCATACACTGGATCCCTGTCCAACCCGAATCCTCTTACTACAGTGCCTCTAACCGGCCAACCAATATTTCCCCGATTAACAGCGAAGTAGGCGGTAGAAGATATATCCGCAGATGGAATTGAAGCCGTTGAAACGGTGGCCCGCAGAGTGGTTACAAATGCAGAAAGCTGTTGTCTGCGCTGCTCCATTGCCTCTGCCGAATCCCTTGCAGCAGCTATTTCGCTTTCAAGACTCTGGCGAAGAAGAGTCTGTCTTTCTTCCTCTCTGTATATCCGCTCCTGGGCCTCCTGCATCTGAAGCCTCAATACCCTCACATCCTCCACAAGAACTTCAAGAGAATCACGGTACGACGAAAGAGAATCACCAGACTGCTCAAGATGCTGCATCTGCTCTATTGCACTCTCTGCAAGATGATCCATAAATGACATCCGCCTGAGGTATCTGCTGATCCCGCCAGGTGCAAAGAGAACCGAAGGACCCACAAGCCTCCGGTGAGAGTAGAGGAAGAGAATGTACTCTTCCACACCTGCCTCCAGCTCAGCCCTTGCGGAATCGGTTAGAAACCATCTCTGGTCAATGCTGTGAATGTCCATTGTAATTCTGGCTTCACGAACAGCGAGTTCGTTGTAATAACCCCGAGCTGCTCCCAGGTGCGCATGAATTCCCAGAAGAATTTCCTCGCTGGATGCCTGTCTGCCCTCAAGCTCTTCAAGGTAGATCCTGGTCTGCTCAAGCCTGACATCCAGACTGTCAATTCCCGCATCACCAGACAATGCCAGATAAACAATTACCAGAACTGATTGGATCATAGGCACTGCTCCTATTTAAGCAATCTCGATGCAAGTTCCCCGGCCTTATCCGTGTTTTCCCAGGAGAAACAACCTTTTTCTCCGGGAATCCTTCCAAAGTGCCCGAAAGCTGCGGTTTTTCTGAATATAGGCTTACGAAGACCCAGTGAACTAATTATCTCATAAGGCTTCAACGGGAAGATCTCCCT
>JAGLQD010000282.1 GCA_023136985.1 Candidatus Sabulitectum sp.
AAATTTTTATTTGCCCTAAATCATTAGTTTCTGAAGCAGATGATATCCAATTTGAGTTTGAATCACAAGAGCAAGCAAGTCAAGTATTTTGTTCGAATCTTTTTGTCTCTTCATCTTGACGATGTAGCCCAAATGTGCCATATTTTTGCAAGGAGGTGAGTCATGAGCAAAACAGCAACAGTAAGAGCACGTATTGAACCCGATCTGAAACGAGAAGTAGAACAGCTCTTCCATGAGTTGGGACTTTCTACAACGGATGCGATTAATATCTTTTTCAAACAGGTTAAGTTACGACATGGACTTCCATTTGAAGTGGCGATACCGAGCGCGCTTACTCAGAAAGTGCTTGACGAATCTGATGATGGATTAAATCTAATTCGCCATAAGAACATTGAGGATATGTACAAAAGTCTAGAGATATAATGTTGAGTCTGGTTACTTCCAGACAGTTTCACAAGGATATCAAAAGGATTAAGAAACAAGGCAAGAAAACTGAGAAACTTAAAGAAATCATTTCACTGCTTGCGAATGAGATCGCTCTTCCCATTGGGAAAAGAGATCACAAATTGACAGGAATCTACAATCATCATCGAGAGTGTCACATTGCTCCAGATTGGTTGCTGATATGCAAGACCACTCCCACGGAACTAATACTTGAAAGAACAGGATCTCATTCTGAATTGTTTCGGCAGTAGATCCGGGTAAATTCTAGTGAATCAGCCGGGCATATGAATACTGTTATTCCGGGGATTCAACTTTGCAGCAGATTATCATCAAGATTTGGAGTCGGCAGTATTGCTTGATGATAAGTGGCGTGAGATTTGCCGTTCGGGTTTGTTTTGATCTTTAACATATTTCAACGTTCTAAATCAGCAGACTGCAAGAACGATGCTTTCAGATAGTATTGACCGTAGTTCTGCTGAATTCAGTTGTTAAAATCCCATCTTAGTCGTCTAAAATCATTCTTCAATGAGTAATAATAGTTACATTTGGGATGAATCACAAGGGTTGTTTACCTTCGGGAAAATTCAATTGTTCTTCTCTGGATGCATCTAACACCATCTTGACGCGTGACGTAAAGCGTCTTATGTATTGGTATGATAAAATCTTTTAAATGCAGAGATACTGAGAAACTGTTTGCTGATTATGATGTCCGAAGATTTCGGAGTATCAACAGGACAGCCAGAATCAAACTTGAAGTTTTGAATGCAGCTATCTCTCTACAAAGCTTGCGAATCCCACCAGGGAACAGGCTTGAGCAGCTTAAAGGAAATAGGAAAGGTCAACATAGCATAAGAATCAATAATCAATGGCGCATTTGCTTTGTTTGGAAAGATGAAGGAGTCATTGAAGTTGAAATTGTGGATTACCATAAGGGGTAAGAATATGACAAAAAAATTATCTCCGATTACACCAGGTGAGATCCTTTTAGAGGAATTTCTCAAGCCAATGGGTATTTCTCAGAGTCAGCTTGCTAAAGACATAAGTGTACCGGCCAACCGTATTAGCCAGGTGATTCATGGGAAAAGGGAAATTACCGCAGACACAGCATTACGCCTTGGCAAATACTTCGGAATTGAACCTGAATTCTGGTTAAACTTACAGGTTAGATTCAATATGAAAATTGCCAAGAGCAAGCTGGGGCGTATAATTGAGAAAGAAGTGAAGGTTCATTTTTCTGAATTACAACAACATAATCATGCAAACCCTTAAGAAATCTGGTTACAAGTTTTCGAGTAGCAACGCTAAGTACAGTTATCATCTGAAACAGCAATAACTGTACCTCGCTGATTATTATCGTCCGTTAGTCTTTTCTGCTGGGTTTGCTTTGGTGTTCGCATATTTTAACGTTCTAAATCAGCAGACTGCAATAACATAACTTTAGGAGAACATAGCCGCAGTTCTATTGAATTTAGTTGTTCCCCAAATTCTTTGTTCTTTTTATACTATCATCACTTAACATGGGAATAATAGCACTTATTATATTTAGTAACAAGAGGCATTCTGGGTTAAATACATTTTGTGTTTAGGATTATTTTCAAAGAATCGAATTGGCTGATGACATCCAAATTACTGAGAGTTCCAAATAAATCACAGGATTTGCAAAGTGTTGTATAGTTTCGTAGTATACAATTAATGGAGGTGTAAAATGCTAAGGTCAGTTGAAGCCACAATCGAAGTTGATGGAAAAGTCCATATTAGGGAAAGCGTTCACCTGTCACATGCTTGTAGGGCAATAGTGACAATTATTGATGAGCCTGATATTCCTGAAACTGCTATTCTCAGCGAGGCTGCACTCGGAGAAGACTGGAACCGGCCGAAGGAGGAAGAGGCATGGGCGCACTTACAGCAGGTTCGATAGTTCTTGTTACTTTCCCTTTTTCGGATCTATCCAATACCTAAGCTGAGCGATTTAGCGA
>JAGLQD010000283.1 GCA_023136985.1 Candidatus Sabulitectum sp.
GGAAAGAGAAGTGGTCCGTAAAGCAAGGGGAATCATAGCAACCACTGAAGCTTCCACCGGCTACTTCCTGGAAAAGTATGTGAAATTCTGCCCTCCTTCCCATGTTGCAGAAAATGCGTACGACCCTGCAAGAATCACCAGAGCAGATCTGCCTGCACCCGATCCAGAATATCTTACTGCAGGATGGACAGGGAATTTTTTCGCCAGTCATTCTCCTGTGGAGCTTATAGAAGGCCTAAAGATGTTCTACAACAGGAATCCCAACTCCAGACTCAGGATCAACATGGCTGGAGGCATAGATCCTGTCTCTCTTAACAAGTTGAAAAGTCCACCGCTGCAGGGTAAAGTTACCCATCACGGTCATCTCAAGTGGAGTGATGTTCCTGAATTTCAGAGGAATTGTGACATTCTTATAGGGTATCTCAACAATCGCAGAGGCAGTCACTTTAAGAATGCCAGCAAAACCACCGAGTATCTCGCTTCAGGAAGAACTATCCTGGGCATTGTTCCAGAGGGAGCCATGGCAGCCCGAATCAGGAAACCAGGCAGAGGATACATTGTTCAGCCGGACCCGGAAGAGATTGCAATAATGTTCGAGAGCCTTGAGTACCAGTGGACCACTTCCAGTCTTCGTGTTCCTGTGGATTTCGCAAAGATAGAGGAACAATTCTCCGCTGTAAATGTGATGAGACGAATGGCAGGTTTCCTGGACAGAATGGCAGGCCCATGAAGATACTGTATGTGCTGGGATTTCTTCCCCCTTATGTAACAAGAGAGATTGAAGCCGTGGCATCATCCGAACACGACATTTCCGTGCTTCTTCCCGAACTCAGAGAAAAAAATAGCACCGCCGACTTCTGGA
This sequence comes from Candidatus Sabulitectum sp., assembly GCA_023136985.1. Taxonomy (GTDB): domain Bacteria; phylum Fermentibacterota; class Fermentibacteria; order Fermentibacterales; family JCC-6; genus Sabulitectum. The sequence goes on from JAGLQD010000283.1 coordinate 863, forward strand.
ATGGCATATCAAATGATCCGAAGAACAATTCGGTAACTGTGAGCAGAACCCTGGAATTCAAGTACCTCACTTGCTCTGCAAAGCGGTTGATCGTGCCTTTTCTCAGGTCTTTCCGGTTTCCGAAGACCATGGTAAAATCTTTGCAGAATAAAGAATTCAGATATTTCATAGTTGCGTCATCTGCTGTACTGGGGATGGATCATTCCAGCAAACCAGACATCATCCACGCACATTTCGCCCATGACAATGCACACATCGCAAGAATCATCGCAGATATTCTGAAGATACCCTACTCGGTAACCACACATGCCGCAGATATTTTTGTTCCGGATTCCACAGAAAGGCTCTGTAGAGTTCTCCAGAAAGCTGCTGTAGTATTCACCATCTCGCAGTACAATATCAGCCATTTGTTGAAGTATGGAATAGCAAGAAAAAAAATTGTTGTGGCAAGACTGGGCCTGGATACATCAGAGTTGCCCTGCAGGGAAAAAACCACTCCAACGCCTCTTGCAGTCTGCACTGCAAGCGGTCTTGTTTCAAAAAAAGGGGTACCTATACTGATCGAGGCAATGCGCCTGATTAAGAAAAGAGGGACAGATTGCACTCTTACAGTTATAGGCGCTGACCCTGACGGGAAACTTCTGAAAGAGTACCGCAGGAGCAACACAGATCTTCCCATTAATTTTGCAGGTGTACTTAGATCTGATGAAACACTAAGTATTGTTTCAGCTGCTTCATTCTTTGTTCTTCCCTGCATAGAAGCAGCCAACGGGGATAAAGACGGTATTCCTGTGGCTCTTATGGAAGCAATGGGCATGGGGGTACCCTGCATTTCCACCAGAGTATCGGGTATTCCGGAACTTATTGAAAACAACATCAGTGGCATTCTGGTAAAACCGAGATCTCCTGAAGAACTGGCAGATGCCATGGAAGCTATGCTGTCCGGAAAAGAAAAAGCAGATCGCCTTGGCAATTCCGGCAGGGAAAAAATTCTTGCAAACCACTTCCCTTCTAAACAGGCTCATATTCTTACTAAGAATTTTGCCCGCATCGCAGCAGAAAGGAAAAAAGTTGAATTACACAGTTGATACACTTCCACTTACAGCAGAGGCCTATGAAGCTGTACTTCCTGAAATGAATAAGGAGCCGGAAGGTGCAGCAGCCGCTTGCGTTCTTGCTTTGAATATCATTACACACGATGAGCATCAGGGTGTAGACTCTTTGAAAACGATGAACCCGGAAATTTCTTACAGCTCCATTCAGCTGGCTGTAAGCCAGTTGAGATCAAAATCATACATGCTCCGGTCATATTTCTCCGGAACTTCACCGGAAAATGATTACACCATTCCGGAAAAAATGGAAATGATCTTCACCACCAACAGATACAGCGGCAGCAAAGAGGAAGGAAAGATCAAGCTCTTCATAGCCTGTTCCGGTGCAGCCAGCCCCAGACCCATTACTTTGAAGAAGAGAAATGATGGCAGCTGGTACGCCCATGAGTGGAGCTCTCTAGTGGTTGGAGTCAGACCTCCCGAAAAGAAGTCTGACTGAAGAAATAAAGTTCTGCTTCTTGACAAAAGATAACAATCACAAGTATCGTCGCTACGGGGGTATGAGTTCTATGGTTGATGTGAATAAACTTCATGCAAAGTTAACTGAATTAAGATCAGTTCCAGAGAAAAGGCTTGAACTGGCAAAAACACTCAACCAACTTGCATCTGTTGAGTATCGCAATAATCCAGACAAAGCAAAAAAACATGCGGAAGAGGCTCTATCTCTGGCTCGTGATCTCGGTCTGGATGATGTAATTGCAGAAAGTCAACTTCTGTATGGTATCGCCTGCTGGATAACGGGAAATTTCGATGAAGCCATGGAAAACTATCTCAGCTCACTGGAGATATGGAAAAGAACAGGGAACGATCAGGGCATAGCAAGGGTCTACAACAACATCGGCAATATCCACAGGGGACAGGGCAGTTACAGCAAAGCACTTGAGTATTTTTTGAAATCTCTTGAGATCAAGAATGGTCTCGGAGACAGCAGGGGTACGGCGATCTCCTATTTAAACATCGGCAATATCTACAAACAGCTGAGTCTTCTGAAACAGGCGCAGGAAAGTTACTGCAGTGCTCTGAAAATTTCTGAAGAGAACCAGGATGAGCTGAGCATTGCCAACTGCTACAACAATATCGGGCTGATCCATTCAAGACAAGGCAACCATCTTCTTGCGCTTGAACAACACAAGAAAGCCCTGATCACCAGAGAGCGCTTAGATGACATCAGGGGTATTGCCAACTCTTATGGCAACATCGGTAATGTTTATGACGCCCTTGGGAAACCCTCAAAAGCTCTGGAATACTTCCAGAAAACCCTTAAGGAAGTCGAGAAGTTTCAAGACACTAGAGGCATTGCACTCTCCTGCAACAACATCGGATCGATCTACATCAATCTAGGCAAATTGGATGAGGCCTTCATGTTCATTGATCGAGCCTTACAGATTGCAACGGATACAGGTGCAAAAGATCTGGAGGCCTCGTCTATGCAGATTTTTTCAGACCTCTACGAAGCAAAGCAGAATTTCAAACAGGCTCTGAATTGCTCAAAAAAATACTTGAGGATCAGAGAAGAACTGTTCAGTCAGGAGAGCAGAGACAAGATCGCCACATTACAGGTAAGGTTCGACACAGAAAGAAAATGCAAAGAAGCCGAGATCTACCGTGAGAAGAACATTGAGCTTGAAAATGAAATATCTGAACGCCTGAAAGTTGAAAAAGAATTGAAGAAGCATCGCGATCATCTTGAAGAGATCGTGCAGGAACGCACAGCGGAACTTCTCAAGGTAAATGCAGGGCTGGAAAAAAGCTTCATGGGCACTATTTTCACAATATCAAAAATAATTGAAATGCGTGACCCGTACGCTATTGGTCATCAGATTCGAACTGCAGAACTTGCCCGTTCAATTGCCTTGGAAATGAAACTCTCGGAAGAGCGGATTCAGGCAGTATACCTGGCATCCATTGTACATGATATAGGCAAGATCAGAATACCGCAGGAATTCCTGAGCAGATCTGGGAAACTAAGCGACTTGGAACTGAATGTTATGAGGACTTACCCGCAGGCTGGTTATGACATTTTAAAAACTATCGAATTCCCGTGGCCCATTGCAGACATTGTTCTGCACCATCACGAACTTCTGGATGGTTCAGGATATCCTTCCGGCCTCATGGGCAAAGAGATCATGCAGGAATCAAAAATACTGTGTGTTGCAGATGTTGTTGAGGCGATGTCATCCAGCAGACCATACAGAGCCGCCTTCCCTCAGAAGGCAATCCTGGACGAACTGGTGAAAAATAGAGACATTCTGTACGACAACGAATGTGTAAATGCATGCATCAGTGTACTGCAAAAAGGTATATTCACACCGAAGAATTCAGTTCCGGATTCTTACACTGTAAATAGATAAGTCAGAACAATAAGATCCCTACTCTGAAATGGTTCGCTGGAGGTGTCTGTATGAAGTCTGTATTGTGGCCTGATAAATTCCCTGTGATGCAGACTGAAAGACTACTGCTTCGTCAAGTTGCTCCGGAAGATTCGGCAGGGCTTTTCCTCTGTTACTCAGACCCTGAAATTATGAGGTACCTGGCAACTCCACTTGATAATCAGGATGCCATACAAGGCATTCTTGAAGACTACAAAGATGGCTTCGGCCATGGTTACAACCTGATCTGGTCCATAATCATCAAAGAAACAGGGGACTTTGCCGGTACTGCCGGGTTTGAAGAATTCAGTTTTCTTGACTGCAGGGCTGATATCGGCTTCAGCCTGCTCAGAACTCATCAGGGTATGGGCTACATGAGAGAAGCTCTGCATGAAATGATCACCTGCGGATTTCAAAAATTGAAACTTAACAGAATTCAAACTACTGTGGTTCCGGAGAACACTGCATCGGTCAAGCTTCTGAACAGGCTGGGGTTCAGGAAGGAAGGGCACATGAAACAGAGTGTTTTCTTCAACAGCAGCTTTCATGATGAGCTGATGTTCGCACTTCTTAATAGCACAGAGGAGAGTTGATAATGGCTGAAGAGTTCTACAATGGGTTTGCCGAGTATTACCACAACCACCTGATCGCTGAGGGTCGTGATGATATCAGGTTCTATACGGAACTTGCCCGTTCAAATGGTGGCGCTGTCCTTGAAATAGGTTGCGGAACTGGAAGAACACTGATCCCGTGCGCAGAAGCAGGGGCAGAGATCACAGGTCTGGATCTTTCAGAAGATATGCTGTCATTCTGCAATAGAACTATCAAAACGAAGAGCCCTGAAGTCAGGCACAGAATAAAACTTGTGCAGGCAGACATGACAAGCTTTGATCTTGGACGGAAGTTTAACCTGATCACAACACCATTCCGGCCGTTCCAGCATCTTGCCACGATTGAAGAGCAGCTTTCATGCCTCTCGTCCATACACGACCACCTTGCCCCTGGAGGCACTTTTGTTCTGGACATCTTCGATCCGGATCTTGAAATTCTAGCCGACACAGAGAGAGCTCTCGAGTTTGGGAAAGAACCACCGTTTGTATTCAGTGATGGCAGAGAAGTCTCAGTTACCTATAGAAACCCGTCGGTGGATTCGGTATCACAGATCGTACACTGTGAAATGATCTTTTCTGTAAAACACCCAGGCGGCAGAGAGGAAAGACTTATACAGGAATTTATCATGCGCTACACCTTCCGATGGGAGGCAGAGCACCTTCTTCACAGATCCGGTTTTAAGGTAAGGTCTGTTCTGGGAGGATACAACGGAGAAGCAGTGGGTGCCGGGGAATTGATCATAATAACAGAAGCTCTTTGATCAACCGGTTGCCAATGAATGAGCAACCGGTCTTCACATTGATTCTTAGATCGGCAGATACCAGGTCAATTTGGCGTAGACACCCAGATCCGGATCTTCAAAATCTCCACTGCCGTCTCCATTAAACACCGTTTCACCCAGAAGATAAAACATACTTCCGGGAAGGTAATTCCATGCAAACAGCATATTGGCTCTAAGCTCATCACTCTCAAACTCATCCGATTGATCAAAATTCATATTGAAATTGGAATACTGAGAAAAGAGTCTTAAATTCATATCCGGATTGAACATGTATGCCAACCTGAAAGTAACTGATTTCCAATCTGTGGATCGACTATCAAAAGCACTTGCTTCCCAGTTGTAGTTCTCGCTATCAAATGTGCGGTACCAGTTTCCGGAAATTGATGCCTCAAGTACCGGTACGGGGAGGTAACGCATGTTACCTGTAACATTCTGGTAAGTACCACCGTTCTCGTACTGTCCTCCACCTGTGCCTGCCCAGAATCTCAGTGGTTTGAATGGATTGGAGCCACCACCTATAAAGCCGTTCGCATGACCTCCGTAGAATTTACCATCCGGGCCTTCGTAAGGATCAAAATATTCAGCTCCATAATTTCCCGATGCTGTGAAATTCCAGCTATTCTTAAAAGTTCCATTCACTTGTGCATGGGTATTGTTATCCAGGGTCTCCCCATCTATCTGAGTTGTGTAGTTCTGACTTGCCCAAAAAGAGAAAGTGGAGAAAGTCTCCTCCGGCCTAAAGGTTTTCCTGATCCCGGCGTTCCCGGATCTGAATCCTGTCATTGTTGTAAAACCGGTTCCGTTCACATTAAAGTTCTCATCTACCTGAGTACCGCTTATCCAATATCCCAGGGTGCTGCGAATCCGCTCTATTCCCAGGCGATACGCTCCATCCTGATCCATTCCTGTGTTCCAGCTCCTGGCAGCACTTCCGGTTACAAGGTGACTGCCTCCAATTTCGAAGGCCCCGTCCAGGGCAACCGCTCTGTTGCTTTCCTCTTCAAAGCCCTCCTGTTCCCAAGAGTCCTTTGAAACCGCAGATACACCCAGATAACTGTAACCGTCAAATTGTCTGATACCTCTGAAAATGCCAAAGTTTGCAGCGGTTTCTACCAGTGTGGTGTCCTCTTCCCAGACTCTTCCTGCTACAGCATCAAGAAACCCAAAGCTGTAACCACCTGGAATTGATCCTGTGATCTTGGCTCCACCCATGATGGGGATCACATCGCCATTCCAGCCCACTGCTCCAATTCGACGTGAGTAGAAGAGATTGAAAGGCATATCGAACAGTTCACTTCTCTCCATGAAGAAAGGTCTCTTCTCGTGCATGAACAGCTCAAAGTGTCCAAGATTCATCTCGGCTTCATCGGCTTCAACCTGTCCAAAGTCAGGATTTACAGTAAAATCCGCGGTGATTCCGCTTGTAAGACCCATTTTTAGATCGACACCAATATCTCCATATGACTCTGTCTCTTCAGCACTCTGGGAATCGTAGTAACGACCGGATGCATATGGTCTGAATTCCAATCCCAGTGAACCCTTCACTCCTTCAATACCCAGAAGCTCAGGGAATGTGGGAATATCAGCCATCATCTGGCTTGATGAAAGATTGTACCACCCGTTCTCTGATGTTCTGCTGAGAATTCTCTGAAAGTTGACTGACCAGATCTGGTTCTCTGTGTCTGGAAATCGGAGACTGCTGAGAGGAATCGCCATTTCAGAAGACCATCCATCGGCATGTCTTGCTGTACCGCTCTCCCAGACAGCATCCCAACCGTAGTCCCATCCGCCGTGTTCGTTCAATCTTGCGTCCATCTGCGAATTGGCCAGACTTGTTTCAAAGCTGAAAGCGCTTCTTCCATCATCCCAGGTGTCCAGTATAACAGCGATCCACTCACCGTTTATGTAGCTGTCACGAGGGGTCAGCGCAGGAGTCATCTGATCCGGAAGGGAATCGTACATGAAAAAGGCGAAATAGATGAAATCATCATCGTAGAGAATTTTCACTGTGGTTGGCTGAGACATACTTTCACCGTAGTTCGGGGCAAACTGCCACAAGTCGCACGTCTCACCGGTACAGTCTTCCCAGACGGCCTCATCAATGTACCCGTCAATAGTGGGAGCAGTTTCCGTCCGCATGGCTGATATAGAATCGGCTGGCTGCCCGGCAATGAGGGTTAATAGAGAAAACAATTGCCACATAAGTACCCCTTCCTTTTCATAGACTCTTGAATCATACTAGGGTGTTGGGTGCATTTTCATGCTGCATTGCCAATATGTAAAAAAGAACTGTCAATATGCAAACTCCCCGTTTATAATACTCTACGGTGGCTGCCATAATAGCCAATCTAATCGTTTTCGTATTGTATTTTTTTGTATTGAAGAGAATAAGTGCCATCCTTGATTCTGCAAGTCCTTGTTTCCATATCAGGTGTCTGGTCTGCATGGAATTACGCTACAATTAACTGGGAAGAACTAGCCCCTCTATTGAGTGACAATGGGTATGACACAGTTTTCTATGGTGCTGTATATGGGCTGTTAACTGATATAGATGGTCTTAATGAATCCATTGGTGCCTGTAATGGATATGATATAAATGTTCACGCCTGGATTGTCGTGAGGAAAACTGCCGCATCTTCAGATGAAGAAAGGGAGATTCTTGCAGAAGATGAAAGATTTCAAGCAGCCACAGACCATGACACCCGGGCTCAGCTGAGGTAATCTCCACCAATCTGGGGAATACAGATGAGATTGCTTAAATGTGCTTCGGGATAGCACGCAGTTCTTTCAGGAAATAGAAATATGGATTACTTTGAACAGCTCTGGGATAGATTGCTCTCTCTGGCTCTGGTTAATTGTATTGTACATGTGAATTACACACTTTCCAGCTCCGCGAACTGGTTTACCGGGGAGAATCAAGTTTGAGATGAATGGGTAATGCTTCACCTGCGCAATCACTCTGTATCCCTGTTGAGATAGAATGTGAAACTCCTGATAGCAGATTACCTCTTTCTCTACACTGCAGAAAGCAGATATCCCAGCGAATCTCCCTTTATTACCGTATCGAATCTTGTTCTTATCTCGGGCTCCTTTCCCTCTCTATAAATCCTTCTGATCTCCGCCAGCAAAACTCTTGTTATCTGTAGTTTGCGCCGGTTCCAGAGGTTAGTTACAGCGTTTTCCACAGACTTATACACATGCCCCCTGGATGTGGTGCCATTCCACCGAATCTCGCACCCCTGAAGCAATCTGTAAACAGCAGCTTTTCTACACTGAAGACAACCAGAGGCTATCAAATCATCTAATTTTCTTTTAACATACTCCACATCAACAAGTTGATCTAATCTACCAAGTTCATTTCCTTCTGCTTTACCGTGAAGAAAATGAAGTCGAAGACCGCTGTACAAAACAGAGTCTTTTCCAACAAGATCCCCCCACTCTGAGAGAGCCTGATTCAACAGTGTTTCAGGGACTTCCGGCCACTGGTTTTCAACAAAAGTCATTTTAGTGTGCTCTTCCCTAATAAACAAGCTTAATTCCAGAAATTCCGCCATGGGATGCCTGGTGGAGAACGGTCCGTAAAAGCATGTATCATCAGGTTCTGTGGACATCTTATCCATAGCACATGAAATGTACCACAGGGCTTCACTGCTTGATCTCCCCGCCAGATTGTATTGAGGTGAAAATTCAAAGATCAGATGACTTTCCATAAGTGCCGCGTCCAGAGCAGTAGCCGTCTCCTCATAAGTTACCCGGCAGGTCCGGGCGATCAATTCAGAATGCCTGCCCTTCTGCCTGCCTGTAAAGTGGGTGTTGACTCTCTTTCGCAGATTTTTGGCTTTACCTATATAAAGCAGATCATCGCTGGAACCCCAGAAGCGGTACACACCGGGACATTCGGGAAAGGATAGCCTTCTTTTTCTAGAAATAGATACCGGCTCAAAACCGGATTGAAGAGCAAGAAATACTGCCTCTGTTGCATAAACATGATCAGAAGCCCGCCTTTTTTCTCCAAGAGAAAAACCTGCAGCGCCTGCAACAGACCTTAAAGTACCGGAAGGCAGACCGGGAATTTTCTTTCTGGCCAGTTCTCTGGTACAGATGAAGCTGAGGTCCAGTCCGGTAAGCCAGTCCAGCCACCTCTTCTCGTAAACCGCAAAATGCGCCACGAGTGCCAGCTGCGGCCCTTCTCCGCCCATACCCGCAGCAGCAAGAAACAGTTTTTTCACTTCGTCAGGATGAAGGGCATCAGCTCTGTTTACATCTTCATCGGTTATTCCGGTAATTTGCCTTACTCGATCTGGAATCATTTTTCCGCAAGTGTTTCTCACCAGAAAACAGTGTGCTGAAGAACCGGGTCTCTTCCACGCTACCTCTAAAAGAAATCCGTTTCCCGGAGAACCGGATGCCTGCACATCCACATAAAGAATCTTCTCTGTTATCACTCAGTCACCTATCCCTGTCATTCAAGGGACTGTTAGATTCCGAAGGTTTGTGCATTCGCACAATTTGCTATCGCCACACTCTGCTTCATATACCTGCAGTCTGTCATCTGCCCTCCTGCAACGCTTTTGGTTCGAGTACATCACAAACACATTATAATACCCGCTATGTTGCAGCAAGTAATTCAGTGGTTCTGGGCTCTGCTCAGAAGAACAGCCGGAGTTTGTCTTGATCTGTTCAAGGTAATGATTCCTGCGCTGATTGCAGTTAAGATTCTTGAAGTTGCCGGCATCTTCGGGCCGATTGCTGATGCCATCGCTCCGGTTATGGAACTTGCAGGTCTTCCCGGTGAAGCAGGGCTGGCCTGGGTCACGGGCATGCTTTCAAACATGTACGGCGGCTTAACCCTTACCGCAGGAATGATACAACCTCTACAGTTGAATACCGCTCAGGTTACTACACTCTGCTGTATGCTTCTTGTCTCTCATTCTCTTCCTGTAGAGATTACCATAGCTGCCAGGGCTGGTGTAAAACCGTGGTTCCTTATTCCCTTCAGGCTGCTCACCGGTCTTCTTTTCGGAATTATTCTGGGGCAGATTTTCAAGGCAACCGGCACACTTCAGGGTACTCCGACTGTTATATGGAGCGCTGCGGAACAGGGGGCCGGGCTTGTTGAATGGGTTGTTGGAATAATGCGCAGTATGGCAACCATTTTCTTTGTAATACTGGTTGTACTGGGCATAATGGATCTGCTTGATAAACTGGGAATCATGGCACTGCTCAAGCGCATTTTCAGACCTGCATTCTCCCCTATGGGGATTGGCGACGAGGCCTCAACGATCACTGTGATAGGCCTGGTTCTGGGAATATCTTATGGCGGAGGAATGATTATCAGGGAAGCAGGCAAAGGGCATATTCCTCCAAGACAGATACTGGCATCTGTCTCTTTTATGAGCATATGTCATGCGGTAATAGAGGATACATTTCTGGTAGCCTCTCTTGGCGTATGGGCAGTGGCGGCATTACCCGGGCGAATTATTTACTCCTGGGTAGTAATGTTTCTGCTGCTTCTTGTCTCCAGAAGGTTGTCAGACAAAAGGATCATGCAATTGTGCAAACCGCCGGGGATCTAAGAGTCAGCCTGAAGGCTTGTCCGATTCATTCAACATTCTGGTCTGTCTGTCCCACAATGCAGAAAAGCACTGATCGACTGTAGGGTTTTCCGGCAGAATTCCATCCGCAGCCATGTCTTCAAGCATACGAAGAATGGTACCGATCACCGGTCCTTCAAAACCCATTGCCTGAAGGTTCTGCCCCATTTCCGCTGGAAGTATTCGACCACGGAACTGACCGGCAGCCCGGTCCCGTAATTCGTTAAGTGCTCCCAATGATCTATCCACATAATCAGGTTTGTGTGCTTTTATGTCTGCTTCGGCCAGAATAAACAAATTCTCGATCTGATCGCCCACATCCCTTATCAGCCTTCTTACTGCGCTGTTGCCCCACTCCGGACGATAAAGAACTGGGCGCATATGGTTCCGAACAAGCACTGCAAGAGCCTTCTTGTCTGCCCTGGAAAAGCGAAGCCTTTCAGCTACTGAATTTACCAGCTTTTCACCTTGAATCTCATGGCCGTTGAAGTGCGGTTCGCCGTATTCATCCATCTGCCGGACAAGACCCTTCGCTGAATCATGCAGCAAGGCTGCCCAGCGCAGAACTGCCACAGGAGGCACTTTAGCAACCACATCAAGCGTGTGCTGCCATGCATCACCGGTGTGATACTTCCCCTGTTTCAAACCGTCAATCACAAAAAGATGCTCAAGCTCTGGAATAACTTTCAGCAGAACTCCATCCTGTTTCATCATGGAAAGAGCTTCCGCAGCTCTTTTTCCATCTTTTACTGCAAGAAGACCTGTTATCTCTTTGTACTTCCGCTCAGGAGATATGGTAGCGAGTTCCTCTGAAAATGTCCTGGCTGAGTGTCGTACCCGTTCTGCAATTGAGAAACCCAGTTTTGCTGCAAACCTGTAAGCTCTAAGTATTCGAAGGGGATCATCAAGAAACGCTTCATCCGGTTCGCCGGGAGTATCAATAACCCTCTTCTTCAGGTCTTTCATTCCCCCGCACGGATCAATGAGTTCGCCGCTTGAGTCAATAGCCATGGCGTTTATAGTGAAGTCCCTGCGCTTAAGGTCTTCCTGTATGGTTCCGCCGAATTCCACCGAGGGGAAACGGGATCCACGCCTGTACACCTCTGAACAACGAAATGTTGTGATCTCCGCCTTCTCATGAGTTTCAGGGGATATTGCGGTAACAGTTCCGTAACGAACACCGGTAGGAATTACCTTTATACCCGTCTCCGAGAGGAAATCTATTACATCCACCGGACTGGCATCAGTTGCATAGTCCATATCCCCGGGGGATACTCCCAGGAATCTGTCCCGTACTGCACC
>JAGLQD010000284.1 GCA_023136985.1 Candidatus Sabulitectum sp.
GAGGAAGCTGCAAATCCCAAAAGAGATATCCCTTTAAGCATGATGGTTTCCCTTGCGGTTGTTACATTTCTTTACTTCACTTCAGTAACGGTCTGCGTTGGAACTCTTGATGGAAATGTTCTTGCCTCATCCATGACCCCTCTGTCCGACGCAGCAAGAACATTTGCCGGGAACCCGGGTTTCATCGTTCTTGCTCTAGCCGCTGTCTTTGCCTTCCTTTCAACGGCCAATGCGGGAATCATGGCATCAGCAAGATTTCCTCTTGCCATGAGCAGGGACAGGCTGATACCCTCGCTAATAGGAAGGATAGGGTCCAAAAGGGGCACCCCCTGGTTTTCCATTGTTCTCACCAGTGTATTCATCACTGCTATGCTTTTTGTCGACTTTGTAAGACTGGTCAAAATGGCCAGTGCCATGCAGATATTCCTCTTCATGCTGACGAATATTGTGGTGATCGTCATGCGGGAAAGTCGCATTCATACATACCGGCCATCTTTTAAAAGTCCGCTGTATCCATGGATGCAGATAGTTGGAACAGCAACAATGTTCATGCTTCTGGTGATGATTGGTATGGAAGCCTTGATCGCCTGTTCTACAGTAGTGCTTGGCGGATCAATATGGTACTTCCTGTACTCTAGAAAAAGGGTTGAAAGAGACTCCGCTCTGCTTCATCTGGCAGCAAGAATCTTTCCGAAAGAGCTCAAGCGCAGGAATGAGTCCATAACCAGAGAATTGAAAAAAGTTCTGATGGAAAGGGATGTGATCACCGAAGACCGGTTTGATAAACTTGTGCTTGATTCAGATATTATTGACATAGAAGAATCGCTTGAACTGGAAGAATTCCTGAAAATTATCGCTGGCAGAATTGCTCCTGCTCTTGAAATGAATGTAGATGAACTATTCGCCCTTCTTCTTGAAAGAGAGAAAACATCTCCAACAGCGCTGCGACCAGGTCTTGCAATACCTCACATTATCATTCCCGGTACCGGCAAATTCACAGTAAACCTTGCCAGATGCAAAGGAGGCATTAATTTCAGTGATGATACTGATCCTGTACACATAGTCTTTATTCTTGCTGGAACCATGGATGAACGAAATTTTCACCTGAAAGCATTAATGGCCATTGCGGAAATAACCACAGCTTCAGGGTTTGACGAGTCGTGGAAGAAATGTTTAACGATTCAGGGGCTCAGAGATCTTGTTCTTCTTTCAAAAAGACGAAGAGAGATATAAACGGATCGTACTCCCCTAAAGACCAGCACTTGGTTATACTTCTGAAGAAGGAAAAACATGAGATTACTGGAGGTTTACAATGACACAGGAAGACAAGCCAGTCTCGCTTGATGCAGAAATTGATGATTCAAGATTTGGGAGTGACAAGGTTCCACCAAAGAAGAAGAAGGAATCAAAACTTCTCCCATATCTGCTCGGCGGCCTTGTTCTGCTGGCTGGTTACTATTTAATAAGCAGTGACAGCAACTCCGGTATCCAAATGGAGCTAACCTCTGAACAGGTTCAGGTACAGACAAGCATCACCGATATTGTGGAAAGCTATGTTTCCGAGAACGGCTCGCTTCCTGATGATCCCACGGAGTTGAACCTGCCTGAAGGATCTGAAATTCTCATGGGAGATGACGGTTCCTGGATTGTAAGTACAGCAGACGGACAACTTATAATGTCGGAAGATGCACTTCCACCATTCGAGGAAGGTCCCCAGTAAAGGACTCAGTAACAGCCTTTTCAGCCATACACACCTGCTGTGATAAATATTCCTGCACACAGAAAGAATTTATCAGAATTTTTGTGCATGGTTTTTGATTAATCTGAGGAGGGTCTAATTCCCCGCCCCTCGAGGCGAACTGTCGGCTTCTGTATTCTTGGTTTCTCTTTGCTTTGGCTTTCAGATACCCCGTCCCTTGGGGCGGTCGGAGGTTTCATTGGTGTAAAAAAAGTAAGGCGCCGAAGTTAATCGACGCCTAACTGGTAGCGGCGGAGGGACTTGAACCCCCGACCAGCGGATTATGATTCCGCTGCTCTACCAACTGAGCTACACCGCCACTGGTGAAGTGGTGACCATACAGTAGAATTCCGAATATGTCAAGATTCTGCAGAATCACCGGAAGACTTGATCTTCCTGAGCATAATCGCATCACCAGTTCGAACCTTTTTAAGGATACCTCCTCCTGCGAAAAGGCAAACTATCCATACAATAAGTGAAGTACCCAGAAGGCTCAGAAAAACGAGACTTGCTATCTGGGGAATTGCAATGTAGTATGCTGAAACAAAAGCCGCAGTAAAAAGCAGAACTGCGATAACAGGAACAAGAATTAACTTAACTGCTTTAGAAGTCATTTTCGTTCTCTTCTGAAACCAGTTCTCAAGCATATCCAACTTCTCCTTATTGGAGAAATCCACAGAGATCAAATTGTCTGAATAATCATTCATGTTTGCTAAGCCTTTCGGTAATTGCACTGAGAACCGCTTCCCTTTTTTCCGGTTCAAGAGCCCGACCGTTATCCTGCACCCTGAAAAGAACGGACACAGCTCCAGACCATCTGATGATACTTGCTGTTACAGTATAATCTCTAACCACCGCAAGAAGACCCTCCATGTCGCGGCAATCCCCTTTTCTGGCACAGCAGAGAAGAGTAGCGGAAGGCCTGTTTCTTCCTGGAACCTCTTCACTGGCTATCTTTCCCTTGGGGCCGTCACGAACAAGAAGCGCAGAGAGAGTCTCAAACAAAAGCCTTATATGCATGGAAAGCTCCTTCTCGGATACAGAAGCTCTCATGAAGTCTTCAAGGCTGTAGTAAAAATCAGTTACAACGGTTTCAGGTATGTCGGGGAGTTCTTTTCGAATCTTTTCAAGCTGGTTAACATCATTGAGTCGCATTCCCTGATCAAAGTCTCTAAAATCACCGAAACCCTCCTGTATAGCTTGCTTCACAATGGAAAAAACATCTTCCATCTGATCAAAATGTTCCCGCTCCGCCACGAAATCAAACACATCAACCCAGACATCTTCTCTTCTGGAAGGCGACTTGAAGGAGTTGACTCCGATGCCCCGTTTAAGAGAAAGATTCTTTACCAGCTGCAGGATCCTTGAATCATGATCCTCTGCCTGGTTGCCCCGGGAAGCACTGGTAACAAGCAGCAGCTTAAGCTCGGCATCAAATGTTGTAATATTCTCAATGGCAATGTATGCCTGGTTGATACCTGTAGCCCTGCATTCCTTGATCAGCAACGGAAGAAGAGCCCTGCCAATGTGCTCTGTTCCTCCATAGTGATGAACCCTGTGAAGTCGCTCTATCCCTCTTGAAACAAGAAGCTTTCTTAGATACTCCCTTATTACTTTCAGGTCCGATCTGTTTGCACTCATGCCGTTTGGACCTGTCATTTCAACCCTGATAGAAACAATTCCGTCATGAGTTGTGTATTTCCTCTGATGGCTCACAGTGGCACCGGACCATGCAACAGAAAGAGCTGCTGTTAGATCCTGAAAAGAAATGTCTCTTTCGTAACCCACAATGTTTATTCCAGTAAGATGCTCACCCTTTGCCCTGATGTTCCTTATTCTGTAAAAAGGGGCTCCACCTTTGGTTCTTACTTT
>JAGLQD010000285.1 GCA_023136985.1 Candidatus Sabulitectum sp.
CGCAACGGGTTTGAGATCACAGCATATATCCCCGGCGAGGGACACAACCTTAATGAGCACTCTGTTGTTCTTGTAAGGGGTGGCCGAGTAAAGGACCTTCCCGGCGTTCGTTATCACATCATTCGTGGTGTTGAGGATACGAGCGGCGTAGAGGGTAGAAAACAAAGCCGTTCCAAATACGGAACAAAACGGGATTCATAGAGCGGGGAACAGAAAAAAATGAGAAGAAACAGACCAAAGCGCAGAGAAATTCTGCCTGACGTTAGATACGGCAATCTTGTTGTTGCCAAGTTTATCAACAACATCATGCTGCAGGGCAAGAAATCAATAGCTGAGGCTATTGTGTACGGAGCATTCGACATCATTACCGAGAAAACAGGACAGGATCCAGTGTCCGTTTTCACTAAGGCTATGAACAATGTTCGTCCTTCCCTTAAGGTGAAGAGCCGTCGTGTTGGTGGATCCACATACCAGATCCCACTTGAGGTTCGTCCTGAGGAGAGGGATGCACTGGCCATGAGGTGGATCATCGGTTTTTCCAGAAAGCGCAAGGGTAACACCATGCGATCCCGTCTGGCTGCCGAGTTTATGGATGCATCCCGTAACGAGGGTTTAAGCGTCAAGAAGAAAGAGGATACCCACAAGATGGCAGATGCCAACAAGGCGTTCGCCCACTACCGCTGGTAAACTCTCTCTCAAGTTATTGCCCCGCCAGGTTCAGATCTGACGGGGCTTTTCTGTACATCTATTGTAAAGTTGATCGTTTTGGAACAATTGCTCTATGAGGGAAGTAATTTGAGGTATACCGTGCAGGAGGGATGAGTGAAATCAGAGTTCTTTTTTTATGTATTGTCACTGGCTGTTTTCGCTCTGCTTGCGTGTAACTCTACACCGGCAGACCAGGATGGGAATGTAAGTGTCAGGCAACTGGTGGTTGTGGATTCCATAGGCGTAGAGTATGGAGAGACCTGCCAGGTACTCGGCAATATCTCCGGTGCGGTATTCATAAATGATTCCATTTTTGTCATTCTCGATAAAGGATATCAGGAATTGAGAGTTTTCAACAGAAATTGTGATCACATTGCCACGCACAGTTATCAGGGCAATGGCCCGCTTGAATATCGATGTGCTGAGTACCTTGTGGTTGCTGGATCAAAATTTGCGGTGCTTGAATTCAATATGCCTCCAAGATGTGTTTTCTTTGATCAGCAGAGTATTCCTGTGTCGTCAGTAACTTTTGAGGGAATGACTTCGCTTCAGGAACCATGCTTCACCAATGATTCCACGGTAGTTGGTTTCGTGGGGAGCATCGATCGGACAAATGGCGCCCTGAGTATTGGATATGAAATATGCGTTTGGAATGCTTTCACCGGAATTAAACAGAAAATTCTGTATACAAGATTCCTGGAAGTAGACACATTTGAGAATTTGTATTGTCTGTTTACTGATCTGGAGAACTCTATTACAACTTGCAGTTCCGGGCAGGTATTTGTCGCTACTGACTCTCAGGATTTCAATGTGCTTGTGTTCTCTGTTGACGGAGTTCTGCTTGATACTCTGCGCACGGCCCATCATAGAGAGATACGTAGTGCAAGTGAGATCGAACAGGAACTGATCTTTAGAAAATTGAGAGATGGCAGTATAGGGAACTGGGAGCCCGATGCCAGGGAACCTGGGATAACAGACCTTCAAATACAGGATTCTCCGGGGTATCTGTGGGCATGTCACGGCTCATATTTCAACCCGTCTTTTGATGTTTACACCATGGATGGCGAACTTGCATTCACCTGTTTGTGCGAAGGACTTCCTGGAGATGAAATGATTGCTTTCGGGATAACGGATTATGGGATTCTGGCGTACACAATATGTCCATCCACATTTCCCAGGGTATATCTGATGGAGCTGGAATGACTGGCCGCTCCTTTTCAGGAGCAGCCAGTCTAGTCCCGGGTTCTATATTTTCGGGATTCTTATCTTCTGCCCGGGGAAGATCTTATCAGCGTCTTTTATGACTTCTTTGTTAGCCTCAACTATTTTCGTATACTTGTTACCGTCGCCATAAAAATTCTTCGCCACTGCCCACAGGGTATCTCCCGATTTGATCTCGTAGTATTCTGTATTCAGCCCGATTGGCAGCTTGCTCAGCACTTTGTTGATGATCTCGCTTACACCTTTATTATTTCCCGCCATAAGAATTGCCTTTTCTACAGCAGCACTGTCATCTGCTTTACCGGAAAGAGTAACAATACCGTTCTTAAAGGAAACAAGCAGATCGGAGATCCCGGGGTTGTCTTCCTCTATATGCTCCTGTATCTTTTTCGGGGCATCTTCTTCCTTGTTGAAGAGATTTCTGCCCATGTCTGCTGCAAAATCAAAAAGTCCCATTATACATCCTCCATCTGTTTTGCTTTTCTAGAAAAGCTTTTTCGCCATACCCAGAAGCCCCTGGGCTACCGAACCGTTATCATCTGATCCTATGAACGAACTGAGTAACCCGCCTATGTCAAGTTTGTTACCTGAAGATGACGAACTCTCTCTGCTCATTACTCCCATGGCTACACTGGCAAGTATGGGAAGCATTTTCTTCAGTGTACTGCTGCTTACTCCAGTTTCTGCAGCTGCTTCATCCGCCACATTTCTGCTGATCTCTTTGCTTCCCAGGATGTGGCCGAGAATGGAATTGCCGTCTGCTGTAGTGGCAGGGTCAGAGATGCTGTCCGGATCATCTACATAACTTTGATGATTTCCATTTGACAGAGCACTGACCAGAGACTCCAGACCTGTCTTATCTGAAGTGTTGTTCTGTATTCCTTGTGAGATTGCAGGGATCAGGCTTCGAACAGCGCTTTCGGCCATGGCGGGGTCTAGTCCGAACTTACTGGAGATCTGCCCGACTATGTTTCCTCCCTGTGAGGCGAGGATTGAACTCAAAAGACCCATGATTCCTCCTTTCAATTGACTGGCAACATTGTGAAATTTTTTAACACAGGTCAAGTTGAAAGTATATTATTAAAGCTGATGAACAGGTGAAACAGAACACACACGCGGGATCCATTGAATTGAGGAGGGGTCATGATAAGAAACGAAGTGGTAGACTCATTAATGAACAGGAGATCTATCAGAAAGTATACTGAGCAGATCCCGTCGGAGGAAGAGATTCTTACCGTTGTAAGGGCAGGTCAGCAGGCCCCCTTCGCCATGCAGCTGGGCAGTGTGATCATTCAGAGGAACAGAGAGACAAATTTCTTTAACGCCCCGATTCAGTTCATCATTCTCTGCGACCTGCACAGAATGGAAAAGGTCATGAAGATCAGAGGGTGGGAAAGGGAGGCTTCAAATATTCACAGCCTTCTTTTCGGTGTTCAGGATGCTGCCTATATGGCTCAGAATATGGTAACAGCAGCAGAGAGTCTTGGAATGGGAAGTTGTTATATAGGTGCTGCACCCTACATGGCAGAAAAACTCAGGCAGGATTGCAACATTCCTGATCATGTTTTTCCTCTTGTTATTCTTTCAATGGGTTTTCCCGCAGAGGACCCGCCTGTTCGTCCCAGGTATCCAATGGAATTTCATCTTTTCGAAGAAAAATACCAGGAATTGACAGATGAAATGACTGAGAATGCAATGGCGGTTATGGATCAGGGCTACCTTGCACAGAACTACTACAGGAACGCCGGGTTCATGATTCCCATTTCTGATAAAGTAAAGGAGGAGAATTACACCTTCGATAACTACAGCTGGACTGAGCATATATCACGGAAGATGGCTCTGTGGGGTACAGATCCGGAAGAGCTTGGCAAATCACTGAGAATTTGCAGGCTGGCTGTGGATGAGCCTGCTCCTGAAGGTTGACATCCGTCTGCATCTTCATAAATTGCACAGTCAAGAATTATATACTGTGACACGAGGGGGAGACTTGAATGGGTACGCCCAGTAAAACCAGAAACATTGGCATATTTGCACACATAGATGCAGGCAAGACCACGGTAACAGAGAGAATCCTTTTTTACACTGGACGCACACATCGTATGGGTGATGTGGATCACGGCACAACTGTAATGGACTGGATGCCCCAGGAGCGGGAGCGGGGGATCACTATTGTCTCTGCTGCAACTACCTGTGAATGGAAGAGCACAAGAATCAACATCATTGATACACCAGGGCATGTGGATTTTACAGCAGAGGTGGAGCGTTCGCTCAGGGTACTTGATGGAGGGGTTGGCGTATTCTGTGCAGTGGGCGGAGTAGAACCGCAAACGGAAACTGTCTGGCGCCAGGCTCAAAAGTATTCTGTACCAGCTCTTGCTTTTGTTAACAAGCTGGACAGGCAGGGAGCAGACTTTCATCGTGTACTTCAGATGATGAAAGACATTCTTGGAGAAATACCGCTGCCGGTAATGCTGCCAGTTGGCCAGGGAAGTGATTTTAAAGGAGTTATTGACGTTCTGGAGCAGAAAGCCCTGTACTTCGACCTTGAATCACTGGGAACAAAGTATTCTGCAGAGGAGATCCCAGAGGAACTTAAGGATGAGGCAGCAGCTGCGCTTGAAAAGATCAAAGAAACTGTAGCGGAGCTGGATGACGGTGCTATGGAACGGTACTTTGCTGGGGAACTTGAGAATGAAGAGATCATTTCCCTGATAAGAAGGGGAACAATTGAGAGAGTTTTCATCCCTGTTCTCTGCGGTGCAGCTCTGAGGAATGTTGGAGTTCAGAAACTGCTTGATGCGATTATCCAGTGGTTGCCTGCCCCGGAAGAACTGCCTTCAGTTACAGGAATCAAACCAAATGGTAAAGAAGAGACCAGGGAAAGAACCAGCAGTGAACCCTTTACTGCTCTGGTTTTCAAAATACAGACAGATGTTCATCTTGGACGTCTGGCATATCTCAGGGTTTATTCAGGAACTGCGAAAGATGGTCAACCTGTTTTCAACAACAGAACTGGAAAGAAAGAAAGACTTACAAGACTTGTTATGATGCATGCAGACAAGAGAATCCACCTGGACTCTATTGCAGAGGGAGACATTGCTGCAGCAGGAATGAAGAACGCAGCCACAGGAGATACTCTGACTGAACTGGGTAAACCGCTCACTCTAGAGACAATTCATTTTGTTGATCCTGTTATGGAAATGGCGATTGAACCGGCAAGCACAAGCGATGAAAAGAAACTGGAAGATGCTCTTAACGAGTTTACAAGCGAAGATCCCAGCCTGAAGGTAGGAGTTGACAGAGAAACAGGTCAGACTTTGATCCGGGGCATGGGCGAACTTCATCTTGAGATAGTTGTTGACAGAATGAAGCGAGAGAAGAAACTCGATGTCCGCACCGGCAGACCCCAGGTATCATACCGGGAAAGTGTTTCTTCCACCGGTAGAGGCGAAGATTCCTTTGAAAGGCTTATTGCCGGTAAAGGTAACTTCGGCAACGCTTGTGTGGAGGTTCGTCCTTACCAATCCGGTGTTAAATTTTCTTCAGAGGCAGACAACCTCTCAAATCAGTTTCTTGACGCTGTAAAGAATGGAGTAATGGGATCAGTCAGTGCAGGTGTTCTTGCAGGATACCCTCTGGATGGCGTTGAAATTGTTCTGGTGAGCGCAAAGGTGCATGAGACGGATTCAACAGAGCTGGGTTACAGTTCTTCTGCAGCAATTGCTCTGAGAAAAGCTCTGCAGAATGCTTCACCTGTTATCAGAGAGCCCATCATGAAAGTTGATATTGTCACACCGGTAGACTACATGGGTGATGTTATTGGTGATGTGAATTCCAGACGGGGAACTGTGGTTTCTATAGACAGTCGCGGTGAAGCCCAGGCAGTTGTTGCAAACATTCCCCTGGCTGAGCTGTTTGGGTACACAAGCACCTTAAGAAGTCTTTCTCAGGGAAGGGCAGGTTACACCATGCAGTTCAGCGAATACTCGCGGGTACCTCTTAATGTGCAGAAGAAGCTGTTGGATAAGATGGGTATCAAATACTGACATAAAGGCTTGCGGTGCATTCATGAATACGCATATACTATGTACGGTGGGGATTTGCCCTGCGGTTTCTTTACGCTATATGGAGGTGTATCATGAAGTTTTTAGTAATTATGCCAAGACTTACTGCGCCAGAGATCAGTTCCAGTTGAGCAAGTGTCGTTAAAGCTTCCGGAGGAAGCGGAATGACCATGGATCGTTCTTTCATCAATTCACAAGAAGGTTTTGCATGCTGCTCCTGGGAGGCTCCGTCCAGGGAATCTCTGGCTGAGCTGTTCAATGAGGCAGGGGCATTATTCGATTCCATGATCCAGGTAACCGAGTACTCTGCCGGCTAGCTGTAAACAGCGGGCCGACAGTTATTCAGTATTTTATAAGGTCTGGCTGGTTTACAGCGAAAAGAGGGCTTTCATCTCTTTCACTCTGTCCCGTACTCGATGACTTGGAGCCATAACGAACCTGCACTGCTGGTGTCCCATTACTGTGCACGCTATCTCCTGTACATCCAGCTTCATGCCCAGGGCTTCCGAGCCCCACCCTGCGGAATACCCCGCTCCGAAAAAGCCAACAGGCATATCCCGGGGAAGCCCTGCCTTCAGATGAGCCTCGGCCTCGTGAGAGTTTGAATGGTCGTAGACAAGAAGAAAGTCATCGTTCAGCGTTGTTTTGCTTTCCGGTAGAATGGTAATGTTTGCATTGCCACTCATGGCAAATAGAACCATGCCCATAGAAAGCCGCTGAATGGGATTCAGAGCTTCAGTTTTTTCAATATAGAATTTGGCATCAGCCGCTCCGGTGGATTTTCCTATCTGATAAATAACCACACCGGCACCTGAACCAAGCACTGAAGAAAGCTGCTGCTTCATGGCTACTGTTAATGATTCTGCTCTGGATATTACATATCTTTCTTCTTCGACTTTGATGGCTCCTCCTTCAGGGTCTCGTTTGAAACCTCTGAAAAGGGGGATGATCAATTTTTCTGCCACATCGAATGCAGGAGCCAGTTCGTTGGGACAATTTACGAATTTTGGCATTATGAGTCCTTATTTGCTTGCAGAGTGAACTTTGTGGGAAAAAGGAAAAATATCTCTATAAATCCAGCGGAAATTATAGCTTCTGCAGGCAAAGAAAACAGTCGGTCTTCCATTTGCAGAAGACCGACCGTGAATTTCATCTTTAGATTGTGATCGTGAATTAGATTGAATATTTGGCTTTGATCTCTTTCACGCGCTCTCTAAGTCGATTACCTGGAGCCATAACAAATCGGCACTGGGCGGCTCCCATGGCTTTGCATGTGATTTCCTTTGCTTCCAGTTTTAAACCGAAAGCTTCCGAACACCAGCCTGCGGAGTATCCTGCATTCAAGAAATCTACAGGTTTCTCTGTGGATATGCCTGCATTAAGATGAGCTTCTGCTTCGTATGAATTAGGGTGATCATAGACAAGCAGGAAGTCGTTATTGGGCGCAGGAGCACTTTCAGGAAGAATGGTTACATTCGCATAGCCTCCAAGTGCAAAAGAAACCGGTCCCATTGCCAGCCTTTGACCCGGATCCTGAACTCCAGTCTTCTTAAAATAGTATCTGGCATCCGCGGCGCCGGTTGCCTTTCCAATCTGGTAGATAACAACACCCGCTCCAGGTCCAAGCACAGAGGTAAGTTGTTCTTTCATGGCAATGGCCATGGATTCACCTCTGTAAATAACATATCTCTCAGAGGAAACGGTGATGTTTCCCTCTTCAGGATTCCGCTTAAAGTCTTCAAAAAAAGGCGAAATTGTATTTTCCGCCATTTCAAAAAGTGGAGCGAAGGCATCCGGGCATTTTACAAACTTAGGCATAGAATCATCCCCCTTGAAAATATTACTGAACTGAGATTCTCACCGAATATAGAGTTGTATTCATTTCAAAACAAGAAAAGAGGACTTTTCCAGTACCTGAGCTCTGCTCTTGCTTTGAATGCAGAAAAGATGTTATTATTAATGGGCGGCAGGAAACTGCTGCTGAAATAGATACAAATGTAATATGAAAATGAAAAACCGAGTATATATGTATGATTCTCTTTTTTTCTGCATAGAAGATAATTATTTGATTATAGAAGAAGTAAAAACATGAGTAGTTATAGCAAGAGCACTATTAACGCCATGATTGGTAGATATAAAGAGAGGTGGTTGGTATGGAGAACAAAATGGACAGATTGCATGGAGTAGCTTTCCTTATCGGTTCGCTTACCCATGCAGCGGAAAAAAATCTTGGAAAGGGCAGCCTGTCTTCGTGTGCTCTGGCCGGGAAAAAATTCGGACAGGAAGCTGTAGAGGATACGGAGACAACCCAGGATCCAATAAAAGCCATTGAGATACTCAGTCAGGCTTTGAAAGATCGGGGGATAGTCTGGGATTTTCATCCGTTTCTGGGGGATTCGGAGAACCCTGTTGAGGAAAGAGACGGGAAACAGGTTATCAGACTAAGTTTTGGAACTTGTATGGTGAGGAATGCCCTTTTCAGATATGCTCATGATCAAAAACTTTCTCTCTGCTACATGTCCCACGGTGTTTTCGCAGGAGCCATGGAAAAAATCATGCCAGGCAAGAAAGTTGAACTTGAAATTCTGCATGCTGGCCCCAATGCCTGTTTGAAAGAACTGATTGTGGAGGATCTATAATGAAGGCAAAAGTCTCAACTGAATGGTTGTCCGGTTGTTCAGGGTGTCACATCGCTGTGGTGGATCTTCATGAGAAGCTTCTTAATCTTGTGGACACCATAGAATTTGTGAGGATTCCAGTTCTTATGGATGTACGGGATTATCCGAAAGCTGATATAGGTCTTGTGGAAGGAGCCATCAGAAGTGATCACGACAGAGAAGCTGTTCTAAAAATGCGGGAGAGCGTGGACAAGCTGGTTGCTTTTGGAACATGCGCTTCTTACGGAGGGGTTTCTGGCCTTGGCTGGCTTTACAAGGACGATGCTATTTTAAGCAAAGTTTATGGAGGTCTTCCAACCACCACTGAGACTGAAAGACCACAAGGGGCTCCGGTTCTGGAGCACAGCGTTATACCTATTGATGAGGTCGTTGAAGTTGATGTGCATCTGCCGGGATGCCCCCCACACCCGTATTACATTGCACAAGCCATAAAAGTACTGCTGGGAGAAGAGGGTGCGGTAATGCCTGCTGGTACTGTTTGTTCTCAGTGCAGCAGAAAAATGGTGAAAAGAGAAGGAGTAGTTTTCAAAAAGGGAGCTGTAACAGCCCCGGAAAAGGATATCTGCTTTCTCAGCCAGGGTGTGATATGTCTTGGATCAGTCACTCTTGAAAGATGCAGAGCGCAGTGTACAAACAAAGGAGTTACCTGTGCGGGGTGTACAGGTCCGTCAGTAGCTGTTGTAACCGAACCGCATCTGGATATCAGAAATATGGTTGCGAAAAGAATGAGTCTTCTCACGGATATAGATGAGAAGGAGATACTGGATTACATGGCAAAGGAAGCAAAAACTTTCTACTCCTACGCACTGTCTTCACCGATAGTGTACAAGAAACCAACTGTCGAGATCAGGGAATGGGTGGGCGAGAAATGATCTTCCCGATAGAGAGAAAAGAGGTAAAATATGTCTAGATTAGTGATAAATCCCGTTACAAGAATAGAAGGGCATGCTAAGATTACCCTGGATATCGATGAAGAGGGAAAGGTAAACCAGGGGCATCTTCATGTTCTTGAGATCAGAGGGTTTGAAAAGCTTCTTGAGGGTATGGAATTGTTCAAAATGCCGTTGATAACAGCAAGAATTTGTGGCGTGTGTCCCGCTGCGCATCACATGGCTTCGGTTACTGCAATCGAGAACGGGTTGGGTGTGAAGATCACCGGCACAGCAAAAAGGCTTCGCGAACTGATGTACATGGGGCATATTCTTCATTCTCACGCTTTGAGCACGTTTGTGCTTGCTGGTCCTGACCTTCTCCTTGGGCTGGATGCTCCACATGAGCAGCGAAACATATTCTCGCTACTGAAAATGAAACCCGAAGCAGCCAGAAAAATGCTCAG
>JAGLQD010000286.1 GCA_023136985.1 Candidatus Sabulitectum sp.
CCCGGGCAAATTCTACAATAAGAATGGCGGCGGGGTCTCCCTCGATAAAAAAGCGGTTTTTCTTCTGCGTCAGGTTCTTTTTGGTGAGGTCCAATACCATTTTGTCCATCAGTTCCACTGCTCCCGGCTTATATCTGAGGGCAATGAGGTTGGCATGGAATGCCTCTTCAAGGCTTTTGCAATGAATGCAAACGAGTACTTTTTCTTTGGGAGGAAGAGGGATGAGATTCAGTTTTATCTCAGTAATGAAGGCAAGGGTTCCTTCAGAACCTGCAATCAGCTTGCTGAAATTAAAATCCTCACTGCCTTCTGTAAATGGCGCTGTGTCAAGCAGAAGGTCAATGGCATAGCCCGTGTTCCTTCTCTTGATGGCAGGATCAGGATACTCATTACGAATTGATTCCCGGTTTGAGGGATCGCTAAGGATGCTTCGTATATTGCTGTATAATCTGCCCTCAAGTGTGTCGGGAGAACATTTTAAATCAAAGTCTTCTGAGCTTACTGAGCTGAACTCTGCCTCAGAACTATCACTGAGGATGGCCTTTACTGCAAGGGTATGGTCCCGCGTACTTCCATAGATGAGGGAATGTGCACCGCAGGCATTGTTGCCTACCATGCCACCGATCATGCATCGATTTGACGTGGAGGTCTCAGGGCCAAAAAAGAGGCCGTATTTCTCCAGTTCCATATTCAATTCATCCATGATAACCCCGGGCTGCACCCTGACCCACATTTCCTCCCGGTTCACTTGCAGGATGTCGGTCATATACCTCGATACATCGGCAATGATACCTTCCCCAACCACCTGCCCGGCAAGGGAGGTGCCTGCTGTACGCGGAATAATTGATAATTTGTTTTTTTGTGCAAATAAAACCAACTCCCTGATATCATTGATATGCTTTGGCCGGGTGACCAGCAATGGCTCTTCACGATAAGCAGAGGCATCGGTAGCATATTGAAGGCGACTGGAGCGGTCGTGAAAAATATCACCTTCGAACCGCTCTTTCAATTCCTTAATTATTTCAACAGGGAGGTGATCCATTAATTATAGTTGAAAACACATTAATATTGAGCCCGGGGCCGTATATCCATCTCACAATCTGTTAAATTTACTTCTTTTGTTGTTGCAATAAACCTCAGAACAGACCGGAAATGAATGTATCCGGGGATATCTGCTTTTTTAGTAGTGCAAATTTAGTGCTTAATAGTACATCTTTAATAACATGGGGGTGATGCAGCTTGTTTATCAGCATTTGTGAAATATCATTATGT
>JAGLQD010000287.1 GCA_023136985.1 Candidatus Sabulitectum sp.
GCAATCAGATGCCGGATGTTTCATTTGGCAGATTCCCGGATGGTGGAGAGTGGCGCATTCTGGAAACTGCAACGCCCGGATACAGCAATGGTACTCTTTACAGTGTTCCCACACTGCTGGGCTGGCCAGGGCCCAATCCCTGTACCACTGGTCAGATCACCATGGACATCACCGTTGCCGGTGGAGAAACAGATGTATTTGTTTACGATATGGCAGGCAGAAAAATTGCCACTGTTGTTGATGGATATCTTTCCCCGGGTACTCATTCCTTGCACTGGAATACGGAAACACGCCCAAGCGGTATTTACCTGATCTTTGCCAGATGTGCCGGTCAGACCCCTGCTACCGCCAAGGTTACTGTTCTCCGATAAGTCATCGTACAATAGCAAATGCGATGTAAGCAATGTAGGCAATAAGCAGAAACGCACCGAGCAGTCTGCTTTTCTTCAAGGTGTCTGTGGTTTTGCCTTTACGCATAAGCATGAAGAAAAGCATAGCTGTAATTCCCATGGTAATAAACAGATCAGGCAGCACCAGTTCATTGAAATTCGAGAATTCCATTGGTTTGATCGCAGCAGTTGTACCCAGAACGAACAGAATATTGAAAAGGTTGCTTCCCAGAATATTTCCCAGTGCCATGTCCCAGTGGTTCTTGCGTACTGCAATTATAGAAACCACAATTTCCGGCAGTGATGTTCCCAGTGCAACAATGGTTACACTGATAAGAGTCTGCGAAACTCCCCAGGAGCCTGCGATAATAACAGCGTGGTCAACCACAAAGCTTCCACCGAAAATAACCCCGGCAATACCGCCAAGAGTCATCAGTATTGACTTGACATATTCCAGGGAACGACTCTTAACATTATCAGGATCCTGCTGCTGCTTGTTCTTTTTGTCTGACCGGCTCATCCGGAAAAGATGAAAGAGATATCCGGCGAAGAAGAAGAGAAGAACCCAGCCGGCACTACGGTTCAGCCCGTAGTTTCCCTGGCTGAAGAATGGAGTAATGGAGAGAACAAGAAGAAGGATGGTCGCTGCAAAACCGAATGCTACTTCCTTCCACAGTTTTCTGTGGTTTCCTTTTATGCCGAACAGCAGAAGGGCCAGACCCACCGCAAGACCGATATTAGCAATGTTGCTTCCCAGAACATTTCCTATTGAGATCGCAGAATTACCAGTGACAGCAGCTTTTATAGAAACTGCTGCCTCAGGGGCGCTTGTTCCAAATGCCGCAATTCCCAGACCTATAAGAAGCGGTGATACACCCAGGAGCGCCGAGAGGCGGCTTCCACCCTTGATAAGATAGTCTCCACCAAGCACAAGAAGAACGAAGCCAATAAAAAGAAGCACATAACTCTGGATCATTTTCAACAACCTGACTGTATTAAATTCCGGAAAATGTATGAAATGTTTAAAATGTATTCAAGCAGAAAACTACCACATTTTTATCAGAATGCAACACTTCATGCTCACTTCATTCTTTTTGAGCTGAAGGTTCAGAGAGGTAAAATTATCTAATCAGTTTTATGGAGCTTGCTGAGATCAATTATGTCTTTCGTGAACCTGGGTTCGCTGTATTTCATAACAGCATATCCACTCACAATCAGATATTTAACTCTGTATTTTTCGAAAAGCCTCAACAGTTCTTTGAAGTCGGAGCTCAGAAGCATCTTTACCTCTTATTAAATAGTAATCCTGCAGCATTTCCCATGCTGCCTCAAAAATAGCTTCGATACCTGCATTCTGCCAGAACTGTACATCGAAAGACCTGTCTGTGTCTGACATGCTTTGATACTTTTCCACGATCTGTTCCAAACTCGCCCCTTGCCTGATTGTTGCTCCACAATACTTTATACTTCATTCCCGTGCCCTGTCAAGCTCCACTGGACTGCTCGTCGGGAGTCAGCCCTGGAGTTTACTCATCTTGCGCAGAGATCCACCATTGTATACACTTGTGTAGCCTTCTTTGATCAGAAATCTTTTTGCACTGGCTGATCTTGCTCCGCTGTCACAGTAGAGAATCACAGGTGTGTCTTTTTGAAGTCCTTGTTTTCTGGCACCAGTCAGGATTTCTGCAAGGGGAATGTTGATGGAGCTCTTTATGTGACCATTCCTGTATTCAGGCTGTGATCGTACATCAATGACTTTTCCACCGTTTGCAAGAAGCTCTTTTGCCTGAACTCCGCTGATGTCGGACTTCGAGGTGATAAGCTTGAAAAGAATAAGAACAACTGGAATTATGATCAGCAGGATATTCATCTGTTTCTCTCCGTTCAGTTTTTATCTGAAGCCGGTACTATACAAAAAGGAGCCTGCCGGTTGGCAGACCCCTTTTCAGGCAATAAGATGTTATATGATATTCACGATCAGAGCGCCCATAACTGTAAGAAGAACATTACCCATTGCATATGGAACCGTGTAACCGATAACAGGCAGAGCGCTGCCGCAGTCATCCTTTACAGAGTTTAATGCAGCAGTACATGTACCTGCACCGGTCATTGCACCAAGCAGAAGCACGGGATTGAGTTTGAGCCCATATAGGCCGAACAGCCATGTGAGAATGTGTGGAATCAGTGTCAGCAGAACTCCTGCTATCAGGATCTCAGGGCCAGCCTGTTTCAAAGCTGCAAGAGCTCGGGGACCTGCAGTAAGGCCCACGCACGCTATAAAAAAGTTCAATCCCATATCTGTAAAGATCCATTGAGCCGGGATAGGAATCTGTCCCCAGACGGGTTTTCTCGACCTTAGCCAACCGAAGAACAACCCGCTTACCAGAACACCACCACCAGCACCGAGTGTGACCGGGACACCACCAATGGTCACAGATAGCAGGCCGATCAGGGTGCCCATGATGATACCGATCCCCACTGCAACCAGATCGGTAACCGCTGTTGATCGCTCGGCGTAACCAAGGTTTCTTATTAACCTCTCAACATCTGATCTTGCTCCCATGACTTTGATAACATCGCCTGCATGGATCTTAAGCCCGGAATTTACCGGTAGATCATGAGCTTGCCTCAGAACCCTGTGTACGAAACAACCGTGGCCGATCTCCGAGAAGATCCTGCCCAGTGTTTTCCCGTCATGCTTCTTTGAAGTAACACAGACAGCCAGGATCTCTCCCAGCATTCCTTCAAGAATGCTTTCATCCACCTCTGGCCCTATAAGCCTTATAGCGTCCAGAAGGTCAGATCTGCGCCCGGTGAGAATAACAGTGTCACCTTTCTGCAGCACAGTATTCCCCGGCACCGGAGCAATCAGCTTTCCTTCCCTTTTCAGCTTTTCAATTGCCACACTGCCAGAAAAGGAAGCCTCTATGGTGGATGCTATTTTCCCTATGGAGGAATCACTGGCTACAGTGAATGCCCTGGGAACAACAAGTTTTGACCAGTGGAAGGATTCTATACTGTCTTCTTCTGCAGAGGAACCCATCTGCTTTTCTTCTTCAGCAGCACTCTTTCTCAGATCTATTTTCCACATTTTTGGAAGTATTTTCAAAAGCATGATCAACCCTGCTGTACCGAATATGTAAGTTACTGCATAGGCCACAGCTACATCTGACTTGAGATTCAGAGCAAGGGTTTGAGCTCCGGATTGAAGGTGCATTATTGCCCCGTCCGCTGTTCCAATAACCGCAGACTGGGTAAGCGCTCCAGCCACTATTCCTGCACCGTAGGCACCATTCAGATGGAAGAGTTTAGCCACGGAGAATGCAACGCCCATGGCTGCTGTACTGAAGAAAATGGCTACTGCAATGTATTTCTTTCCACCCCGCTTCAATCCTCCCACAAAATCAGGTCCTACTTTGTAACCGATGGTGAAGATGAACAATCCAAATGATACAGTCTTGATGATTCCAAGCTGGAAGGTTGTGTTCTTTAGAAGCATTGCTCCAATTACGATCGCAACAAGCAGAACACCAGTTGTGGAGCCGAAAGAGAAGGTTCCGAATTTTACCTTACCAAATGCATAACCTCCTGCCAGAGCAGCAAAGAGAAGAATTGAGGGATTGTTGCGGCATATTTCCGCAAGTCCGTGAAGTATTCCCATTACTTACCAGCCTTCCACTCTTTCGCATACTCTTCAAGCAGGTCACTGATCGCATGTCCAATTTTATCGTAGTCTGCCTTGTTGAGATTCGCCAGGGAGACACGCACAGACATCTCCGGCGCAGCGAAACCGCCTCCATCCATCAAAACAACATCTTTCTCGCTGGCAAGTCTCCAGACAAAATCAATTGGTTCATGTGAGTTCTTAAGCCATTTTGCAAATTCTTTGCCGTGCCTCTTCAGAGCAAGTTTGTGAATATCTATGGTTGTGTAGTACCTGGCGCAGCAGGAAAGGTCTACAGTGGGTTCACCAAGGGCGGAGTAAAGAGTGTTATATCTTTCCTGCACCACATTCTGAACTTCTTTGCGATAAAGTCTGCTTTCCAGATCAAGAAGTTCCTGCAGACTGAAAAGCACCATCATAACCTGTTGAGGAGTTGAGAGACCTGCGGTATGGTTCAGAGCAACCGTTCTGCTGTCTGCAACAAGGCGATCTATCAGTTTTATGGAATCAGGATCTCTGCTGATCGTTACATATCTATCATGAAGTTCCTTTTTCTTATCAGCAGGCAGAGCAGCTATCATCTCATCCATAACGTTGTGCTGGTTGATACCTATAGCACCAAGTCTCCAGCCTGTGGCTCCGAAGTACTTGGAATAGGAGTAAACAAGAATGGTATTCTTAGGTGCTATTGCAGCCAGTGATCTGAAACCATTCACGAAAGTTCCGTATACATCATCAGTGAGCAGGATCAGGTCTTTTCTTTTGTGGTTAACAAGATCGGCTATCTTTTGAAGAGATTCTTCAGAAATACTAACTGATGAGGGGTTTGACGGGTTAACAAGGAAGAAAGCCTTGACTTCAGGATCTGCCAGTTTTTGAATTTCAGAGTCTGTGTACTGCCAGTCTTTCTCTTCATTCTGCTGGATATCAATGATAACAAGTTCGTAGTCGTTAAGAACAGGGATCTCAAGGTAGGGGGTGAATATGGGGGTTCCCAGTGCAATTTTGTCACCTTTCTTTAAAAGATGATTCTCCTGCAGAGTATTGAAGATGTAGGTCATCGCAGCGGTTCCACCCTCAGTAAGAAAAATATCCATGGTTCCATCCGGTGGCCGGGAGTCACACATGGCAACATTCAGGTACGCTCTGACTATCTTTTCCGTATTGACCAGTGCCCTGTCCGGTGTTGGGTAGTGATCTCCAAGAATGGCATCAACCATCTCGCCAACGAATTCGTCATCGTTGAGCCCCATCTCATCTGTTACATGTTTCAAAGCATCTGAAAGGAACTGTGCTCCCCGTGTTTCACTGTGTATTAAGCAGAACTCTCGCAGTCGCCTGGCAGATCCTTCTGCAACAGGAGCACCTGCTAGGCCTGGACGGCTCATCACGCGGTAGGCTTCCTCCATGGCAAAATTTCCCAGCAGAAAGAATGCATGTCTGGGTATTGTTGCTACCCAGTTAGGATTTCCCCTTCCTGCATTGAGCATAAGTTTCTCGGATTTTTTTTCAGCCATTGCAATGAGCTTGTCTTTAAGCTCGAACGGGCTCAGTTTTTCATAGCTTTTCTCTTCGGTGGCTCTGTTCATCACTTGCCTTCCTGTTTATACAGCCAATTCCCAAGATGTATCATTGCTCTTCCAGACGGGGAAAACAAGAACCAGTCATGCTCTGTTGATAGATGACACATGTCACTGTCTGTTGTAAATTAATGCTCAATAACCCATTAGGCAGGACTAATTCTTACATGTTTGTCTGTTGACATTTCTAACAGCTTCAACTAGTGTAAAATCAGGTGCAGTATTGAGGGGGTGGGGAATCCAGGTATGCTGATCGTTTCAAACATTAGCTATTCAATAAGTGTTGATGTAGAGGTCAATCGTCTCTATATCACTCTCAAGGGTTTCTGGATTGATCCATCTCAGACGCCGGACTACGCGAAACACATAAAACTGGCTACTGAATATCTGAATTCCCCATTTACTGCTCTGGTGGATGTGAGAGAGATGCGTACTCCCGGCCATCTGGTTAAGGATATGCATGTTGAAGCGCAGAGGGCGACAATTGCAGCAGGTCTTGTGAAAACCGCAGAGGTATTCCCCGCAGGCATTTCAAAGGAACTTGAACTTGAAAGCTACTCGCTGGTTTCCAATCTGGCCAGACGAGGTTTCAAGTCAGTGGAAAAAG
>JAGLQD010000288.1 GCA_023136985.1 Candidatus Sabulitectum sp.
CGTGAGTTCCCGAGCGTTAGCACGGAACTCCTAGCCCAACACCAGGGGCGGTATCGTGAGGTATTGTATGAAGGAAGAAGCAGACAAACTCCTGGCCCGAGTAAAACGAACCGTAAATGAGGTGATACAGGCGGGCAGGCAGACATGCTCTTGCAAGGCCCGATGTGGTCTGAAACCGAGCCATCGTAAATGCGGCGGGGTATGTGCGAGGAAAGTCACATACTTTACTGGAAGCGCTGCTTAGAGCCAGCCTTCCACGGTTTCAACTGGAACTCTCACCGTTTCGAAAAGAGTTGCTATCAGCTCCAGATCGTCGCCTGTGCGGAAAGGATTATAGAACTCCCATACGATATCTCCCTCCGGAGTTACCTCGAAGGCTCTACCCATCATTGTTTCTGTAATGAGTGTGTTCCCGTTTGGCAGTCGCTGGCATGAGCCTGATCCAACTGTGTAAAACGGATTCTCATCATCACCCCTGTACTGCCATAATACTTTATCGGTTGCAGGATCAAATTGAAGAACGGTTGATTTTTCATAAAGGCCCTGATTATCAAGGATAAGTATGGTTCCATCAGAAAGAACTGATGGCTGGTGCTGCATTCTCCACATATCTGAATCAGCCCAGTAAACAGTTTCTTCCTCCAGATCTACTGCGCAAATAAGATCAATACTTCTGTGAGAAAGAAGGACAGTTCCAGAGCGAAGGGGACCTGCATAGTTCTCAGGAAGCATATCGGGTCTAATGAATTCTATTGTATTGCAATGCAAAACATCCCCGGCATCGGGCATTCTTCGAAGCACAGGAGCATAGCTTGAATTTGACAGAACATCCAGAGTAGATATCCAGCGAATCCTGTTTCCAAGTGAGTCCAGGATACAGATATAGTCTTCCGAAATGTATTTATCAGGGGAATAATTATCATTGATGTGTATGTCTCTTCCAATGGTATACACATTTCCTTCTTCATCCATATCAATATCATGATGAGCTCCGTTGTATTCACTTACCCACAAAACATTCGAGTCCTTGTCTACCCGCACAATACCACCGGCCTCTATCATCACAGTCAAGTCCCCGTTGTCAGCCAGGTAAGCTCGTCTCCAGAAGTCTATTGGGAGTTCCTGATCCTGAGCTTCAGGCCAGAGGCCGTATACAGAAATTTCACTGTTAAACCAATCATGAACTACATTCCCCGAGGCGTCTATAAGTGATACTCCCGGACCATGCCCCGAAATGACAATGTTGTAGCCCGGGCATACTCTTGAAGTATCCAGAACTGTGACACCCATTTGTACCGGTGCTTCATTGCAGCCGGAAAGGTAACCCAGAGAACGAAGT
>JAGLQD010000289.1 GCA_023136985.1 Candidatus Sabulitectum sp.
CCAGTTGCTCGCGTTGAGCATCGGTCATATTGCTGTCTGGAATTGTGGCAGAATCCCGAGCTGGCCACCACGCTCCAGGAGGCATTTCGTCTTCTTCAACTGAAGCAGGAAGGTCATCAAAGGAATGAAGAAAGTTAAGCATTTTCAGCCTTGCAAGTCCGCGGTATTTGTAGCCGGTCAGAGTAACAACAAGTAGTAAAAGAACCATGGGAATGATACAATTCAAAGTTTTCTTTCCGGGACAATTCATAGGCTGCTTCCTCCTGTTATGTACTGTGTTTCGCAATGTATACTATTACAAATAGCTCGTTGTAAATTGCACTGACAATTTGGTATTATTTATAAATCAAGACAGCGGGAAAGTAATGCATGTATTAAGTTATATGGGCGGGAAATGATTTGGTAAAAAGAATCAAGCGGGGGCAATGGAACTCATTTATAAAAGTACACTATAGTATCATAGTGGATACTGGGGGTATATGCAGGCAAAAGAACAGTAAAATAGATTTTGGGATATAAAGCTCTGGAAACGGATGTAAATTCAATTAGAGAAGGGTAGTCTGAGTATGAGAGTAGTTCTTTTTCTTTTGATCTTTCTGACCCCGTTGGTTGCTACCGCTTCTTCAGGTGTGATCGCCGGTCTTGTTGAGGCAGATAATGGCGAACCGCTTATCGGTGCAACAGTTATCATAGAAGGAACGCCATTCGGAGCAATGACCTCTGTCCGTGGGGAATATGTAATTGCCGGTCTTGCCCCGGGAACATATACTGTACAGGCTCGAATGGTTGGAAGAGCAACTGCAAGAGTTGAGAAGGTGGTAGTTGAAGCGGATAATGTCAGCCGCATCGATTTCCAGTTGCAGGAAGACGCCACAGGCTCAACAGTTATTCTTGTTACCCAGTCACGAACAACTATTTTAAGAGATATTCCAGCTACTGCTTTTCAGCTTGATCTGTCTGAGATGCGAACAATGACAGCCAGCACAATTGTTGACATGATAGCTACGCAACCGGGAGTGGTGCAGCAGGATGGGGAGCTGCATGTGCGCGGTGGCAGAGCCGGTGAGGTCGATTATGTGCTTGATGGAATTTCACTGCGCTCTCCAATGGACAACAGATTTAATTTCGATATTCCAGTCTCGGCAGTGTCTAATGCCACTCTTATGACTGGAGGATTAAGCATAGAGTACGGAAATACCCTGTCTGGAATTGTTGATCTTATAGGCAAGGAAGGAGGTGACTCATTCAGAGGTACTGTTTCCGGGCGGATGGGTGACGCTACATCAACAATGATCTCTTCAGGAGAACAGGTTTTTACCGAGAGCATTGATGTTGACCTCTGCAGAAGAGATCTGAGCAGCGGGGAAATAACACTTTCCGGCCCTGAACCCATTACAGAAACTCTTTTACCGGCCATTGGTCTTGATGTTCCCGGCGAAGTTACAATCAGTGCTACCGGACAGTTTTCTGCCAGCGGGGAAAACAATCTGGATACCAGAGACAACTGGTCATACAACTGGCTGAATGATGCTTCTGGAATGGTAAAGCTGTCTTACAGGCCTGTGGCTAGAACCATATTCTCTCTGAATGCAGTGGGATCATACAGGGAGCATGGATGGAATCAGTGGGCCTGGTCAAGGTATGGCGAGGTGGGAATTGTCGAAGGTAATCTGTATCCCCCTGGAAGTCAGGACTATGCCCTGCCTGTAATGTTCAGCGAGACTGGCGGTCTGATTCTTAACATGTCTCACCTCATAGGCGATAAGACAAATCTGAAAGTTACCATGGGAGCTGTGAAATTCCAGAACTGGAACAGAATTTACGACCCCGAGGGAGGCTTTGTAGGAGAAGGAACAAACCCGTTGTTCTGGATGACTCAGTACACGCCTCCCCAGCTCTTCGAAAGTCAACTGGGATTCTTTTACGATGGCGTTCATCAGAATGTCTGGCATGATTCAAAGGCAATTGTATCCACAGTGAACATCGGACTTGATATGAACCCCAATCCCAGGGCCAGAATGAAAGTTGGTGTATCGGGAAAATACTACGATCTGTATCAGTATAACGCCTATTTCCTTGCTCCGGGCAATGCTTATCTCTCCCTGTGGAACGCTTATCCGTTTTCCATTGCAGGCTACGCACAAGCAAGTTACCGGTTCACCGGGGGCTCAATAACAACTGCAGGTGTTCGCGCCGATTACTTCAATTCCAATACGACTGTCTTTGATCTGGAAACTGGCGGCGGAGTGCCAGTTGAGGCAAAAGTACACATTAGTCCCAGATTCAGTTTCTCGGTTCCATTCAGCGAGAGGTCTATTTTCTTTACTACTTTTGGTCATTACTTCCAGATGCCTCCTATGAACAGCCTGTACCTTCAGACCACATACAACATGGGCGCGGAACGGGTAATTGCGGGAAACCCTGATCTGGATCCAGAGCTTACGCAGCTTTTTGAAGTTGGGATCCGCCAGGAACTGGATCAATTCTCTGACTTGGCTATTTCATTTTACAACAAGGACATAACCGGGTTGGTGAGCACGGAGAACCATCAGGAGAGTACCAGTTATGTATTCACAAATGATAACAGTCACGGGAATGTCAGAGGTATTGAGACCAGTTTGTCACGGGCACCGGGAAGCAATGTATTCGGCCAGCTTTTCTATACCTTTTCTATAGCGAAGGGAAAGTATTCATCAATGCTGGAGTTGTACAACAATTCACAGCAGGGTGTTTACTACATATCAAGAGAGGAAAATTATCTTGACTGGGATCAGGCTCACCAGGCTGGAACAACTTTAGGATACACCTTCTTAGGCTCTGAGGGGCCGGAACTGGCAGGCATATATCCCATAGAGAACATGTCCTTTTCCGCCTCATGGAAATACGGTAGTGGAACACCCTACTCTCTTCCCCCAACGGAAAGCGTTCTGCATGAGACAAACACAGAGAGAAGACCTTACACAATGCAGACCGATCTAACAGTATCCAGAGGTTTTGATCTTGGTATTGGGGAAGTCAAGTTTATGGCAGGAGTCTTCAATATTTTCAACAGAGATAATATCACTCATATCTATGATACATCTCTCTTTCATACCACGGGAGATCCAACTGGAGAAATGGGTAACCCAAGGGCATGGTCACCTGTAAGACACTTCCTCTTTTCGGCTGTTGTGTCATGGTAGGGAACAAAGAAAGAGGAGTTACAGCAATATCGGCAGGATTGTTTGTAACAGTAATCTGTTCAATTCTTTTTGCAAGCTGTACCAATCTTACTGAATATGAAATGGCATTCAAGGCAGGGCTCCATGTTATTGCACCGGAAGACTTCTCCGTTATCAGTACCATATCGGATATGCCAGGAGCCAGAAGCCTGATGATGTATCCCGGGAATATCTTCATCGCATCCACAGAAGGACTTATTTACCGGTACGATTCAGAAACCCTTGAGCTGGTGGAGGCGTATCAGGTGGCTTTACCTTCTCCAGCGGGTTTCTCTCAGATGGTTTACTGTAGTCTGAAGAACACCGCGTACCTCATTGGCTCACTTGGAAATATCCTGGAAGTGAGCCTGCCGGAGTGTACGGTTATTGATGAATTCGCTGTATGCCAGTCACCGACAAAACTGGCTCTTGGGCCGGGTTCAGAATACCTGTTTGTTGCTGATGGGCCATCCAAGAGAATCCATCAGGTATCAATTGATAACAATCATGCTTACGATAATGTCGGGATTTACTTCAACATTTATTGTATGGAGCCTTCTCCTAACCCGGACTCCATGCTTGTGGGTACTTCTGCAGGGATCGACCTGATCGAGGTTATAAGCCCCACAGACATTCGAGGAACCAGGTTGTATCAGGGTGGTGCTTTTTTTGCTCTTGCTTCTGTACCGGATGATACAATTTATGTGGGGGTAAAAAAACCACTCTATGGGGCGGGAGAGGTTGCAGTGTCTGTGGGGATTGTGGATGTTTTCATCCCAGAGTTTGCAGACCCTCCCCCGCCTGAATTCTATGAAACAATTGAAATTGAAGGAACTGGCCACTTACTGGCAATGGGGAAAGACTGGCAGCATGCTTATGTGCTGAGTTATCTGGGCGATAATACCAGCAGGCTCATCTCATACAACTACCGTTTTTCAGAGACTCCTCAGGAATTGGATCTTCCCGGATTTCCTCTTGATCTGAAGGTTTCAGGGAATGGAGTTATCTATGTGCTTACAACAGAGTGATCAACTCCAAAGTGAGTGCCGTAGACTCCCCAGGAAAAATGGGCAACGCATTGCACGGTCACCTGTAAGACACTTCCTCTTTTCGGCGGTTGTGTCATGACAGGAAACAAAGAAAGAATTTCAGTAAAACCGGGAATTTTATTTGTCGCAACGATCTTTTCAGTTCTTTTTCCCGGCTGCACCGATCTTACTGAACATGAAATGTCGTTTGAGGCAGGTTTGCACTTCATCGCACCGGAAGACTTCACCATTATTAATACTATTTCAGATATACCAGGAGCCAGAAGCTTGATGATGTATCCTGGAAATATCTTCATAGCATCCACAGAGGGACGTATTTACCGGTACGATTCAGAAACCCGGGAGCTGGTGGAAGTGTATCAGGTTGCTGCGCCTTCCCCGGCAGGGTTCTCCCAGATAGTTTACTGTAGTCTGAAGAACACCGCTTACCTGATCGGCTCACTGGGGAAAATTCTGGAAGTGAGCCTGCCGCAGTGTACGGTTATTGATGAATTCACAGTATGTCAGTCTCCAACAAAGCTGGCTATTGGCCCGGTATCAGAATACCTGTTTGTAGCCGATGGACCGAGTACCAGGGTTTATCAGGTTTCGATCGACAATAACGAGGCTTATGACAATGTCTGGATCTACTTCGACATTTATTGTATGGAGCTTTCTCCAAACCCTGACTCCATGCTGGTAGGCAATTCCGCAGGGATTGACCTGATCGAAGTTCTAAGCCCCACTGATCTTCGAGGAACGCAGTTGTACAAGGGAGGAACTATGGTTGCTCTTGCTGCTGTACCGGATGATACAATTTTTGTTGGGGTAAAAGGAATACACAATGCCGCAGTGGGTATTGTGGACGTTTTCATACCACAGTTTGTAGAACCTACCCCCCCTGAATTCTATGAAGCAATTGAAATTGATGGAACGGCACATTTTCTGGCCTTGGGACAGGACTGGCAGCATGCCTATGTGCTGAGTTATCTGGGCGACAATACCAGCAGGCTCATCTCATACAACTATCGTTTTTCAGAGACTCCTCTTGAATTGGATCTTCCGGGATTTCCCCTTGATCTGAAGGTATCAGGGGATGGAGTTATATATGCGCTTACCACTGAATAATACCACAGCTGCATTGAGAACCTGTTTTCAGATTGGGCATATTTCTGGATCGTACAATCTTAGTAGAAATCTGAATTCTTTGATCAATAATACCGGAGGAGTTTCATTATGAAAAGAATGTTTTTAGCTGTTCCACTACTGATTTTTCTTGGATGTCTTCACAGCCCTATTGCTGTGGAAGACCCGGTTCTGGATATGCAGGGCTTTATTGACGTCTTTGAAGGATACGAGGAATACTGTCCATATTTCGCACACAAAGAAATTGACTGGAAGGAATTGACTGCTCTCTACTATCCTATGGTTAGCCAGTGTGAGACCGAGGACGAGTATATAGAGGTCATTATTGAGATGCTTGCAGAGCTTCAGGACGCGGCAATCTATCTTAGTAAATATGATGAGCTGGGAGAATTGCTGGAAACAGTATATCCATACATCCAGGAATACGATGTAAATTATGATATGGATGTACTTGTGGAGCACTATCTGGAACCAAACGGCTGGGCCGGGTGGGAGGATGGCTATTGTGAAGGATTTGGCTGGTGCGATCCCTCTTTGCTGCCATATGTTTTTCTGGATACACTACCTTCTTCCCCGAATGATTCTTCACTTGTTTTTCTTGATGCTTTCGTTGCAGAATGCATTGAGCTTGATGTTCCTGCTGTGATCATTGAT
>JAGLQD010000029.1 GCA_023136985.1 Candidatus Sabulitectum sp.
CGCTGCCTTCGCAAGGCAGAGGCCAGCGGTTCGATCCCGCTCATCTCCACCATAACTTTTAGGAAACGGTGGGATGTATGAAACGCCAATCCAGTGGTCAGCTAGATGCTGATTGCAGTGTAGCATGGCAGCTTCAAAATGGGCGCAGCCGGATCCAGCGCAGCATGGCTGCCGATGGTTACAAGGGTGATTACCCTTACGCAGGCGTTACTGTTGTGGCCGAGAACAGGAATCCTGAAGATAATTCCTCCGCATTAATAGTTGTAGAGACAGTAAGAGATGTTTTTGCTGAAGGTGTGGCTTTCGGTGTAGAGGATGCTCTTCGTGATTCAATGGTTGAGGCTGCTGATTTAATCCGGGACAAGAACCTTTCAGGATGTAGCGCAGCAGCTATCGCAGTCAGCGGAACTCACATATGGTACGCTATTGCAGGGAATTGCAGAATTTACAGAATCGATTCCGATGGTGTGGATTGTATTGTCAGGGATCAATCTGTGGCCGATCAAGTCGGTATGTCTGCTGACCATCCGGATTATCATAAAAAAATAAGAGATCTGAGATGGTGGCTTGGTGGGGCTGAAACAGGCAAGCCAGTATGCGGTCATGCCAGGATCAAACAGGATACTACCTATGTTATTCTTACTGCAGGTGGCTGGATTCAACTGGAGAACAGTGCTGTAGTTCTCCACCGAAAAGGAACAAATAAGACCCTTGCCGGATGGCTTTCCTCCGTTTCCAGGGAGATGAAACTGGCTTATCGGCGACAAGGCGGAGCCATTGGTGCCGTTTCCGGATTAAAAACTAAAAGCGGTAGTGCTATATCCTGGAAGGCATGGGTTTCCGTGGCTTCATTCCTCGGTCTGATCGGATTTCTTGTCTTTGCCAATCCATTTTCCAGCGGCGGTGAGATTGAAGAAAAGACAGACCTGTTTTCTGCTGATACAATAGAAGAGATCGTTCAGCCTATTCTGACAGATTCCGGCCCGGGTAATGATACTCCAGCAGGCTCAGGAATGCTTGGTTTTGTCCCGGATAGCCTGCTTTTTACAGGTGAGGCACCAGTCGAGGATGTAATTCCTGATCTGACCGCTGATCTTCCCCTGCAGATAGCACAGGTTGGTGGTGCTGTCCCGTTGCTGGATCCAGACTCATTTGCCGTTAGCCTGAATACTGAACCGGATCTTCAGTGGGAGAATTATGCACCTGGTATTTATTCAATTCGTGGAGATACCGCATCAGCCTTTCTTGCAGAGGTGATCAGTTCAGCCTATCCGGGACTTGAGATCATTCAACTCAATCGTATCATCACAGTGAGAGAAAACGGGGTTGCTGAATCGGCTAGATGGCTTTCTTCTCTTTCTTCAGAAATGGCAGACAGTACTGGTGTGGTTGTGGAAACAAGGAGCAGTGTTGCCGGCGGAGCTGAGTGGATAAGAAATTACCCGGTTTTTGTTAATGGCAACCGATCTGATCGTGCAGGAGAAGCAGGTGGTTTTATGGGCGATTCTCTTCCCGGGCTTCCGTCTTTAAGAAATCCTCGTTGCTACAGGCTCGTGATCGTTCTCTGACTATAGCCTGTATCCATCTTATGTTTCTGCGGGATGATTTCTCTGTATCAGCAAGTTGTGATGTGTTCTATTCAAGAGACTTGAAAAAAAACCTGTTTTTGCCTATCTTTGCGTGCCGGTTACTCTAGGTGGGGAGCCAGCGGTGCCCTGTACTCGCAATCCGCTTTAGCGAGACTGAATACCTGGCGCGGCTTTGTTCTCTGGGGTGTTCTTTGAATACTGGTTTAACAGACAGAACCTGCGCGGCGTAGCCCCGCGAACCCGGTCAGGGTCGGAAGGCAGCAGCCGTAAGTGGAATGTTGCGGGTGATGCAGATCATTTTGTCTGTGCTTTTATTTGATTCACTTCTTTTGAGCAGGTCAATCCAGGATGAGTGACCGGCGCTTCCAAACGAAGACAGGGGGATGTATTGAGTTATCTTGTTTTTGCACGAAAGTGGAGACCGCAGACCTTCAGTGATGTTATTGCACAGGAGCATGTAACAAAAACTTTATGTAATGCTATTGACAGAGAGCGGATCGGTCACGCTTATCTTTTCACTGGCCCCAGGGGTGTGGGAAAAACAACCACTGCAAGAATTCTTGCTAAAGCTTTGAATTGTGAAA
Source organism: Candidatus Sabulitectum sp. (assembly GCA_023136985.1). Taxonomy (GTDB): domain Bacteria; phylum Fermentibacterota; class Fermentibacteria; order Fermentibacterales; family JCC-6; genus Sabulitectum. The sequence goes on from JAGLQD010000029.1 coordinate 2,174, forward strand.
ATGGACCAACTCCAGATCCATGTATGACGTGTGAGGCCTGTAAAAGGATTGCCGCAGGTGGTCATCTTGATGTACTCGAGATCGATGGTGCCAGCAACAGAGGAATTGACGAGATAAGAGACCTTCGGGAGAAGGCCAGATATGCAGCTGCTGAAGGTGGTTACAAGATATACATCATCGATGAGGTTCACATGCTCACCAGAGAAGCATTCAACGCCCTTCTTAAAATTCTTGAAGAACCTCCGGACAAGGTTATTTTTATATTTGCTACAACAGAACCGCGAAAGGTTCCTGCTACTATTTTAAGTCGCTGTCAGAGATTTGATTTTAGAAGAATACCCTCTTCAGTTATGTCCCGATACATAAATAACGAAGCCGGTAAAGAGGGAATTACAATTGATCCGGATGCGTTGAGTCTTGTTTGCAGAGCCTCAGGTGGAAGCATGAGAGATGCTCTTTCCATAATGGATCAACTTGTGAGTTTTGCCGGTAAAACTATCGCAGGTGAATCTGTTTCCAAACTTCTCGGGCTGGTTGAAGCTGATCTGCTGGCTGAGATCTCAGACGCTGTTCTACACTCTCGCGGAGCAATTGCTCTGGATCTTGTTGAGGACGCTCTTGTAAGAGGATACAGCATCGAGGAATTGATCGATGCTCTGGTTGGCTTTCTTAGAAACCTGCTTCTTGCAGCGTCCGGTGCAGAGAAGGGAATTACGGATCTTTCCGACAGTGAGATCGTTTTGATCCATCAGACTGTTGCCGGTGTTTCTGATGTGCATGTACTGAATGTTCTGAGGCTTGTGGGTGGTGCTGCAGATCAGATAAGAGCTGGGGCTTCTCCCAGAATTTCTCTGGAGACTGCCTTGATCACCGCATCTAAATTCGGCATTGCTTTTGGATTTGAGAATCTGCCTTCTGTGGTGGAGAGAGTTTCCGTCACAGCTGTAAAAGCCGGGGAAAGAGCAGGATCTGAAAAGAGTTTGCCCCCGGCAGAGATCGCTTCAGACCATGATGTAAAAAAGGATATCCCGGTGAGCGCAAGCGCAGTTGTTGAACGGTCTTCAGAAGTGGCAGCAGTTGAAATAAATGAAGTTGTTAAAGAAATAGATAGCAGTGAAAAGGAAAAAGAGAATTCCTATGTGAGGAAAGTCTCTGGCCTCTTCGATATGATCCCTGAAAACGGATAGGGACAGGTGTAAAATGAATCGTCAGATGAAGAAAATGATGGCCCAGGCTCAGAAGATGCAGCAGGACATGATGAAGGCTCAGGAAGAGCTGGCAGATGATAGAATTGAAGGCTCTGCCGGTGGTGGTATTGTCAAGGTGACAGTTACAGGGCAATCCAATGTTGTGGGCATTAAGATCTCTGAAGAGGCAGTTGACCCTGAGGACGTAGAGATGCTGGAGGATCTGATCCTTGTTGCCATTCATGATGCTGTTGAAAAAAGCAAAGCTGCAGCTGAAAAAAAGATGGGTGGACTGGGAGTGCCAGGAGGCCTTGGAGGCTTGATGTGAAAGAGTCCCTGGTTGACTCTCTCGCTCTGACTCTGGGGAAGCTTCCCGGGATAGGGAAGAAAACCGCTCTTCGGCTTGCCTTTGCGCTTGTGGACAACAGAGAGCTCGCTTCGGATCTTTCCAAGGTACTTGCAGACACTGTAACAGGTGTAGGTGAATGTAAATTGTGCAGGAATTTAACCGGTGAAAATATCTGTGAGACCTGTCTTGATGTGGCCAGACAGAATACCATCTGTGTGGTTCACACTCCGGCAGACCAGAGATCGATGGAGGATACCGGGTTGTACCGGGGTTTTTACTTTGTTCTTCATGGCAGCCTTGCCCCGCTTGACGGCACAGGTCCTTCGGACCTTGGTATACCTCAGCTTGTGGAAAGGGCTATTTCCATAGGGGCTGTTGAAGTTATTCTGGCTCTTGACTCCACCACAGAGGGCGAGGCCACATGTGCCTACATAGCCAACCAGCTTGAATCAAAGAACATCCGGGTAACTCAACTTGCAAGAGGATTGCCTCCCGGTGCTCTGGTTGAATTTGCCGATTCGCTTACCTTATCTCAGGCTCTTAAAGGCCGTCGCGGGTACTGATGGCGTTAAACTGGCCCAACCGACTCACTGTGGCAAGGATTATAATGGCGCCTGTGGTAATGATTCTTCTTCAGATGGGCGGGCCAGGTGCCAGGTGGAGTGCATTTACGGTATTTGTGATCGCCGCCCTCACGGATATGGTGGATGGTTATCTGGCAAGAAAATACGGCTGGATATCCAATCTTGGTAAATTTCTTGACCCCCTGGCGGACAAATTACTGGTGTGTCTTGCATGGATCGGTCTTGCAGACCTTGGACTGATGCCTCAATGGACAGCATACGTGGTTGTGGGTAGAGAACTATTGATTACAGGCTTACGATCTATCGCAGCTTATGCAGGTGTTCTTATACTGCCTTCAGGATTGGGCAAGTGGAAATCTGCCGTTCAGATGTTTACAGTTTCCTTTTACATGCTTCTCTCTGTGCTTTACTTGAACAGTGTTCCAGAAGTTGCTTCTATTACTGGCGTTGTCTCCATGTGGATAGCTCTGATACTTACTGTAGTATCAGCTTTCCATTACTTCTGGAGAAACAGAAGCATTCTGCAGAGGCTGGGAATGTGACATACATATCCCGCCTCTGGCAGCACCGAGTTATCCGATTTCTTGGTGGAGCCCTGGCTTCAACAATGGGAACCGGTTTCTTTCCATGGGGGCCCGGTACGGTTGGCAGTATCATTGCGGCAGTGGCTTTCTACTATTACCCTCTGAATCCTTTCACCCTTCTCCCTGCCGTTCTTCTGTTGAGCTGGCTCGGGTGTGAGGCTGGCAGGAAGCTGTGGGGAGAAGACCCTTCCATAGTGACCATAGACGAAGTTGCAGGCACCTGGATAGCCTGTCTGGCAGCACCTCATGGCTGGGGCATCTGGGGAATCCTTGCAGCCCTTGTTCTCTTCCGGATCTTCGATATCGCCAAGCCATGGCCGGTAAACAAGCTTGACGAAATGAAGAACGGGATCGGCATTCTTCTCGATGATGTTGCTGCTGGTCTCATGGCCGCAGGTGTGCTTCTGATCGCATATCTGATTGATTCTCTGAATGTTTTCTGAAGCTGCGCTTCTTCTTGTAGGGGATGAGCTTTTAAGCGGCCGTACCCACGATGTTAATCTTCACAGATTTTCCCGGTTGCTTGCAGAGATGGGACTTCCGGTTGTTATGGCCAGAGTTGTTCGGGATATACCACAGGAGATCTCTGCTGCAGTTAAAGATTCTCTTTCTGACCAGAGGGTTGTGATCGTCACAGGGGGAATGGGACCCACTAATGATGATCTGACCGTACAGGCACTGGCTGACGCCTTTGATCTGCAGCTTGTAAGATCACCGCTGGCAGAGAAAATGGTGAGAGATAAGCAACGGGAATACGGGCTCGGCATGCCTATTTCTGCTTTGAAACAGGCAGATATTCCAGAGGGAGCGCTTCCTGTCTTAAATCCTGCAGGTATTGCACCTGGAATAGTGCTTCATGCTGGAAACTGTGTTGTGATCTGCCTACCGGGTGTTCCCCGTGAATCTTCAGCGCTGATCATGCCATGCCTCAGGAAAGCCGGTGTTAAACCCCGAAGTGTTAACAAGATAATATTTATCAGAACATGGGGTTTAAAAGAGAACGATCTTTTTGATGATCTGAAAAAACTTGCAGAAAAGAACAGCGTTGTTCCCGGGTTCCTGCCTTCCCCTGGCAGGGTTGATGTGAAAGTTTCCGGAATGGGAGCTGATGGTTTTGCGGCTGATGTAATGAAAAAACTGGGCAGCCGGGTTTATTCCACTCTGCGTGATGAGACCCTTGAGGAAGCACTTGGCAGGAAATTGCTCTCGGCAGGGCTTACTCTTGCCACAGCTGAGTCCTGTACCGGTGGAGGCATTGGAAGGGGGATCACCGCCGTTCCAGGAGCATCCAGCTGGTATGCAGGCGGGGTTATCACCTACTCCAATAACTTGAAGATCAGCCTGCTTGGTGTGAAGAAGAAAACACTTGAAGTTCACGGAGCGGTGAGCGAGCAGACAGCCCTGGAAATGGCCAGAGGAGTCAGAAGAATTACTGGGGCGGACTGTTCTCTGTCTGTAACAGGGATCGCAGGGCCAGGCGGTGGCACAGATGCTAAACCAGTGGGAACAGTATGGACTGCTGTGAGCTGTGGCGAAGTGGAAAAAGCTTATCTGTGGAGGCTGGGGGGAGAGAGAGAATCGGTACGGGAAGGGGCTTGTGCCCGGGCGCTGGGAACCCTTTTTGAACTGTTGCCGTGAGATTGTTTGCGGCCCTTGAACTGTCAGAGAGTGCTATTCAGACCATTCATGCATGGCGGGAACCGCTTATCAAGAAACATCCTTCTCTTCACTGGACCCGGAAAGATCAACTGCATGTAACTCTTCGTTTCCTGGGAGATAGAGAGGCGCATGAAGTGATCAGAGAAATGAAGGATCTTTCTCTGGAAGAGCTGCTTCCGATCGAGTACACTTTCAACACCACGGGAACATTCGGTACCCATCCCTCTGTTCTGTGGCTGTCCGGAAAGTTCTCATCCAGTCTCTTGTCAATAACACAGCTTCTCGATTCAATTCCTGACCAGGACAACAGAACCGGAGGCAGCAGACCATTCATTCCTCATGTTACAATTGCCAGAGCCGGAAGAGGTGAGCAGTGTCCTGCCTTTGATTTTAACAGGCAGATAACAGGCAGCTTCAATTCTATCAGTTTGATAGGCAGCAGGCTTGCTGCAAATGGCCCGGCTCATTCAACTCTTTTTACCATTTCAAGCAGATAGAACTATTCTACAGCCAATCCGCCAGTTGAAGTTTCTTTGTAAAGAGCAGGCAGATCATGCCCGGTCCTGAGCATTGTTCGAACAACTTTGTCAAAGCTGATCCGGTGATTGCCATCAGAGAGAATAGCGAAAGTTTCTGCGTCAAGTGCACGGGATGCTGCAAATGCATTCCTCTCTATACAAGGAACCTGTACAAGACCTCCAACTGGGTCGCAAGTCAAACCAAGATGATGTTCCAGCCCCATTTCAGCAGCGTATTCGATCTGTGCCGGTGACCCGCCAAACAGCTGAACAGCTGCTCCGGAAGCCATTGCGCATGCAGTTCCAATTTCACCCTGACAACCTACTTCTGCTCCCGAAATAGAAGCATTACGTTTAACTAAATTTCCTATTAAACCGGCAGTAGCTAAAGCTCTTAATATTTTTGCATCCGTAATATGTTCTTCTCTTTTTAAATAAAACAATATTGCTGGCAAAACCCCTGAAGAACCACAAGTTGGTGCAGTAACTATTTTCCCTCCTGCAGCATTTTCCTCTGAAACAGCTAAGGCATATGAAAACAACAATCCTTGATTCTGAATAGCTCCTTTTGAATTATTTGCCTTCATAAAATATGTACTGGCTTTTCGTGCTAATTTTATTTCTCCCGGCAAAACTCCTTCATTGTCGAGTCCTTGAGTAATTGTATCTTTCATTATATTCCATACATCCTTCAGAAAATCCCATATTTCCGGGCCTTCACAATCTTCCACATACTCCCAAAAAGTTTTCCCGTTTTTATTACACAGATCCAAAATATCTGATAAAGTTTTGTGATCATATACAACTTTATCATTCAAAATTCCTTCAGAGTCTTTTAAATCACCACCACCAATACTATAAACAATCCAATCATTAACAATTTCGTTTTCATTATTCAACGCTTCGAATAACATACCATTCGGATGCAAAGGCAATTCTTCGTCTGCCTTCCAAATAATTTCAACACTTTTAGGTGCAAATGTTTTTTCGATAGCAATATCGGTATGATGTCCTTTACCTGTTGCAGCTAAACTCCCATAAAGTGTTACTCTATAATTTTTAACTTCAGGGTTTCTTTTCTGAAAAATATCAACTGCTCGAACCGGACCTATGGTATGACTACTCGATGGCCCATACCCAATTTTATATAGTTCTCGTATAGATTGCATGAAATAATTATTATGTTCAGTGCAAATCTATGAAAAGATTTAATC
>JAGLQD010000290.1 GCA_023136985.1 Candidatus Sabulitectum sp.
GTTCGGAATCCCGTTTGATACACTTCCAGGGCTGCTGCAGAATGCTGCAATGCCGTTGAATAAACTCGTTCCCGGTTACATCAGGGGAGCGTCTGACGGCTTTGCTCTTTCAGAACAGTTTCTCTACCTTACCCTTGGTTTTGGTCTGATCCAGCTTGCATGGGGAATCATTGCGAATCTTCAAAAGCGTCTTAGGGCCGGCGAGGGTATTTCTGCAGTGATCGATCAGACCGGTTGGATGCTTGCTCTTCTAGGCCTTTTCCCGTGGCTCTTTAACCACTATCTGCTTGATGGAATTCTTTACCCGATACCGGGAATAGGAGATACAATTTTTCTTGCAATGCTCAGTGTCGGAACAGTTCTCATTTTCATAATGGGAGGAAGAGAAGCTGAGGGAATTGGAGGAAAGGCTGGACTGGGGGCTTACGCCTGTTACGGCATTGTTAACCTGCTTGGTGATGTTTTGAGCTACTCAAGATTGTTTGCTCTTGCTCTTTCCAGTGCGATAATCGCTTCTGTGATCAATCAGATCGCAGCAATGCTCAGAGGCGTTCCTGTGATTGGAATAGTTCTTACTGTGCTGGTTCTTGTGGCAGGTCATCTGTTCAATCTCGCAATGGCTGCGCTGAGCGGTTTTATTCATACAGCACGACTTCAGTTCGTAGAGTTTTTCAGCAAGTTTTACGATGGAACGGGAGTCTCGTTCAAGGCGTTTCGATATGAACCAAGGTATATCAGAATAAAAAGATAGTTTAAAACAAGGAGGAATGAATTGAATTACTTAGTTGCTTACTTGGGCGTGGCTTTTGCCTGTGCCCTTGCTGGTATTGGAAGTGCCGTTGGAGTTGGTATTGCAGCACAGGCAAGCACAGGCGTTATGAGTGTTGACCCTAAAAAATTCGGAAAGCTTCTTCTTCTCACTGCTCTTCCGGGAACCCAGGGAATCTACGGTTTCGTTATTGCCTTCCTTCTGCTTCAGAAGATCGCGCTCTTCACAGGAGACAACCCGTTAACCATGGTTGTGGGCTGGAAGGTTTTCGCAGCAGGTCTGCCTATTGCACTTGCAGGTCTATTGTCTGGAATCCATCAGGGAAAAGTTTGTGCAGGTGGAGCCATGATGACAGCCAAGCAGCCGGATGACAGTGCGAAGGCTCTTATTCTTGCTGTTTTCGTTGAGTTCTATGCCATTCTCGGATTCCTTGTATCTTTCCTCATGCTGGGTCAGATAGGTTAGAGGGGCAGCCATGTCACTTCAAGCCATACTGGCAAAGATCGAGAACGATGCAAAAGCTCAGGTAGATGAAATTCTTCAGTCTGCTCTTGATGAACAGAAGGAAGCTATTCATGTTGTGAAATCCAGGATCAAGGAGAGACACAACAGGGATGCAGAAAGAATCAGGAATAAAGTAGAGGCAAATGCCAGGCAGCTGAAGAGTCATTCCCGTCGTGAGATGGAAAAGGCGCTTCTCAGCCACCGCAGGCAGATCGTGGACCTAGTCATATCAGACTCGGTAAAGAATATTGCATCTTCTCCTGATTATCTCGATCTTATGAGCGTTCTCCTCAGGGAATGCGATCTTGATGGAAAAGTTGAGGTAGTGATCTGCACAAGAGACGCAGAGAGAATAACCCAGGCTTTCCTTAAGAAGCTCTCTACCGACAAGCGTCAATTCGTTTTAGCAGAAGACAAACACACGGACCACGGTGGAATCCTCATGCGATCGGGCGATATAAGTCTGAACGCTACTCTTTCCATGATTTCTGAGCTCAACCATGACGCAATGGTGATGGAGCTCTCGCGGCTTCTGCCGCTGGAGGGTCAGGTGGAGTAACAGTGTCAGGAAGTTCATACGCATATGCAAGCGGTAGAGTCAGCGGGCTGGAAGAGTCTCTTCTTTCGAATAGAATATGGAACCAGCTGATCACCGCGGAGAATAGAGATGAGGTATTGAGAATTCTGGGAGATTCCTGGTACGGTAACCTTCTTCAGGCAGAAGGCGATCTTGGTGGAGCTTTGAGAAGCGCAACTCATCGTGCAGAAGAGGAACTTGCAGAGCTTTCAAATGACAGCAACTTCACTCGAGGTATTCTTCTGAGAAGAGATGTCAGGAATGCCAGATACCTCTGGAAAAACCTTGCCTCAGGTGGAAATGGCGATGTGGAGGTTGAACCCTCTGGAATGGTCTCTGTGGAGGATATAAAAAGAGCCTGGGGGGACAGCAATATTATTGATGTGCTTCCAACACAATTCCAGAATACTCTTGAAGAGATACAGGATCTTCATTCTCCCACTGCCGCCAGACTTGATTTAGTTCTGGATAGACTGGCAGCAAGGGTAGAGTCGGAGAATCTGGGAAAACTTCAGGAACCTGTGGGCAGTCTTCCCAAAGCTAAAATAGAACTGAGGAATTTTCTCACAGCGGCAAGATGTCGAAGTGATCAGTTGACCCCTTCAGCAGTTGAAGAACTGATGCTTGATGGGGGATATCACACACCGTCAGAGATTGGAGAGGCGGCCAGGGTTTCTGGACTGGCCATTCTTCTGGGGGAAAAAGCCGGTTTTGAAGCAGCAGCAGCGGCTCTGGATCAAGGGCTTGAATCAGGTTCATTCCTTGCATTTCAACGAGAGAGCGACTTGATAATCCTTTATATACTGGAAAGAGCTTCGGGAGACATGTTCAGCCCCGGCCCTCTTGCAGCTTATGTTCTTCGCAGGGAGCTTGAGGCTTCCCATTTAAAAATGATAGCAGCTGGCAAAGCAGCTGGAATTGACTCCAGGCGCTTGAGCGCCAGAGTTCCCAGAGGATAGGAGGAAGCATGGCGGAAAAGGGCAGAACGGCCTTCATCGGTGACGCTGACTCTGTGCTGGGTTTCCGGGCTCTTGGAGTGGAAACATATACGCCGGAGTCGGGACACGAAGCGATAAAAATCTTCAAGTCCCTTGTTAAAGAAAAAGTATCTGTGATAATGATCACCGAGGATATGCTGGATCACCTCCAGACCGAAGTTGATGAGGTTGTCAGTATGCCGATTCCTGCTGTTGTGGTTTTACCCGGAGTTTCCGGATCGAAGCACAGAGGCGAGGACACGATCAGAAACCTGATCATCAGAGCCGTGGGTGTAGACCTCATGGCGGAGGATGAGCAGTGAGTCGGAGGAAGCAATGATACATGGCAGGATTGACAAAATAGCCGGTCCGCTGGTGGTCGCCACTGGTATGACGGAAGCAAAGATGTTTGATGTTGTCTTTGTCTCGGATTATCGGCTTATCGGTGAAATTATAGAATTAAAGGGAGAAAAGGCTTCTATTCAGGTTTATGAGGAAACCGGGGGACTTAAGCCGGGAGATCCAGTTTATCAGACAGGTCATCCTCTTTCTGTTCAGCTCGGTCCCGGATTGCTCACATCTATTTACGATGGAATTCAGCGTCCTCTGGATAAGGTTAGAGAGCAGGCTGGAGACTGGATCACAAGAGGAATCAACATTCCGGGTCTTGATCACGATAAACTGTGGGCATTTACACCTGAGATGAAAGTCGGAGAGAAAGTTTCCGGAGGAGAGCTCGTAGGAACAGTTCCGGAAACCGAACTGATCATTCATAAAATTATGGTTCGTCCTGGAAATTGCGGTGAAGTGACATTTGTGATTGAAAAGGGTGATTACAACATCGATACTGTGGTTGCGAAAATAGTTACCGAAACCGGAAAAACCATAGAGATGAAGATGTATCAGGAATGGCCTGTTCGCAAATCGAGACCGGTAACAACAAAATTAGCTCCTGAAGAACCGCTTATTACCGGACAGAGGGTTATTGATACTTTCTTTCCTTTAGGCAAAGGGGGAACCGCTTGTGTTCCCGGGCCTTTCGGCAGTGGAAAAACAGTTATTCAGCATCAGCTTGCTAAATGGGCTGATACTGAGATAGTGGTCTATGTGGGATGCGGTGAACGCGGTAACGAGATGACCGATGTTCTTCAGGAATTTCCGGAACTCAAGGATCCCAAGAGTGGAAAGCCCCTTATTCTCAAAACTGTTCTTGTGGCCAACACATCCAACATGCCTGTTGCAGCCCGAGAAGCAAGCGTCTACACTGGAATAACCATTGCAGAGTACTTCCGTGATATGGGTTACTCTGTGGCTCTGATGGCTGATTCAACAAGCCGTTGGGCAGAGGCTATGAGAGAAATGTCAGGAAGACTTGAAGAGATGCCCGGGGAAGAGGGATATCCCGCTTACCTTGGAACCCGAATTGCCGAGTTTTATGAGAGAGCCGGCAAAGTACAGTGTCTTGGCAGTGATAGAGTGGGAGAACTTACCGTTGTTGGAGCAGTAAGCCCTGCTGGTGGTGATCTGTCTGATCCTGTTGTTCAGTCAACTCTTCGCGTTGTAAAGGTTTTCTGGAGCCTTCAGGCGGAGTTGGCATATATGCGCCACTTCCCTGCCATCGGATGGCTGGACAGTTACAGCCTGTATACAAAGAATCTGAAACCCTACTATGACAAGAATTTTGGTACTGGCTGGGTTCTGGGAGTGAAAATGGCAATGGCTCTTCTTCAGGATGAGTCGAATCTTCTTGAGATCGCCCGGCTGGTGGGAGCAGAGAGTCTTTCTCCGGAGGATCAGCTTATTCTCTTCACCTCCAGAAGCCTTCGTGAGGATTTCCTCCACCAGAATGCTTTCCATCCAATCGATACGTTTGCCTCCAGCAGGAAGCAGCAGCTCATGCTGGATACAATTCTTCACACCCATCGTGAGATGACCAGAGCCATCGAAGCTGATGTTCACCCAAGGGTTATCTTTGATTTCCCGTTGTCGGAGGACATAGCAAAGATGCGTTATCTGCCTGAAGAAGAAATAGAACAGATCAACGATCTGCAGAAAAAAATCACCGAAGCTGTGAACGAAAAAATACAGCTTGAAAACGCTTAAGGAGGTTGATAAATGATACGGGAGTACAAGACAACCGTGGAGATTTCCGGCCCCCTGATGCTGGTGGATCGGGTTACGGATGTAAGTTTCGAAGAACTAGTGGAGATCGAGCTTTCCAGCGGAGAGCTCCGTCACGGAAAAGTTCTTGAGATAGACAGCAATAGAGCCCTTGTACAGCTTTTTGAAGGCTCCAGCGGAACAGATCTTGAAACAAGCAAGGTTCGTTTCCTGGGCAAAGGTGTTGAGCTTGGTGTTTCTACAGAAATGCTTGGCAGGGTTTTTGATGGTCAGGGTCGCCCAAGACCTCCTTTTGATAACGATCCTCCCATCGTTCCTGAAAAGATGAACAACATCAATGGTGCCCCGATCAATCCCTACGCAAGGGATTACCCCGCAGAGTTCATCCAGACCGGTTTCAGTTCCATCGATGGTATCAACACCCTGGTTAGAGGCCAGAAACTTCCCATCTTCAGTGCAAACGGACTTCCCCACGGTATTCTGGCTGCTCAGATAGCCAGACAGGCAAAAGTTATGGGTCAGGATGACAACTTCGCAGTTGTCTTCGCAGCCATGGGAATTACTTTCGAGGAAGCCGATTACTTTATCAAAGACTTCAGGGAAACCGGTGCAATGGACAGAGCAGTCGTGTTTCTTAACCTTGCAGATGATCCTGCAATCGAAAGGATCAGTACACCCAGAATGGCTCTTACCGCAGCAGAATATCTTGCCTACGAGAAGGATATGCACATTCTGGTCATTATGACAGACATGACAAACTACTGCGATGCTCTTCGTGAGATCAGTGCTGCAAGGCGCGAGGTTCCCGGTCGAAGAGGTTATCCCGGTTATCTCTACACCGATCTTGCGTCTCTCTACGAGCGTGCAGGCAGGATCAAGGGCAGAAAAGGCTCTATTACTCAGATCCCTATTCTGACCATGCCCGAGGACGACAAGACGCATCCTATCCCCGATCTTACCGGTTATATCACAGAAGGTCAGCTTATTCTTAACAGAGAGCTGCACAAGAAGGGTATCTACCCACCAATGGATGTGATGGAATCCCTCAGTCGATTGAAGGACAAGGGAATTGGTGCAGGCAAGACCCGTGAAGATCATGCGGATCTGTTCAACCAGCTTATGGCTGCCTACGCTGCCGGCAAGAATGCCAGGGAGCTTTCTGTAATTCTTGGTGTTGCGGCACTTAGTGAGATCGACAGAAAGTATCTGAACTTTGCAGCAGAGTACGAGAAGCTCTACATAAGCCAGGACGAGCACGAGGACAGAAGCATCATTGAAACACTCGACCTTGGATGGGAGTTGCTCAAGCTGCTTCCAAGAACAGAGATGAAGCGTATTCGTCCAGAGAACCTGGACAAGTACTGGCCTGTTAAAGAGCAAGGCTGATGGCAATTCAGGTAAAAGCCACCAGGATGGAGATGCTTCAGCTTAAGAAGCGTCTCAAGCTGGCACAGAAAGGGCACAAGCTTCTAAAAGACAAGCTTGATGAACTTATGCGTCAGTTCAAGATCCTGATCGGCCACTACGAGGGTGCCAGATCAAAGCTGGAAGCCCAGCTTGAAACTGCCTACGGAGAGTTCCTCTTTGCCAGAGCCGCCATGGAGGAAGAGGGGCTTCTTGATGCTCTTCGTTATCCAGGCGCAAAGGCTGTTGTTGAGTCATCTACAAGAAGAGTGATGAACCTTACCCTACCTGTTTTCAAAGTTACCATTGAGGGCAAGGTAAGGAACTACGGAATGTTCGATACACCTCCTGAGCTTGATGAAGCTCTCGAGGTTTACAAGAAGGTTCTCCCGGAAATAATTCGTCTTGCAGAGCAGGAGAAGGCCATTATTCTCATAGCTCAGGAGATCGACAGCACAAGGCGCAGGGTTAACTCCCTCGAGTATGTGATGATCCCGGAGATCAAGCAGGCGATCAGATACATCCGTCTCAAACTTGATGAAATGGAGAGGGGTAACACAACCCGTCTCATGAAGGTAAAAGAGATGGTTGAGGCCAACCGGGCTTACTGATAACAAGCAGAAAAAAAGGGGATCCGAAAGGATTCCCTTTTTTTACACACCTAAAGAGATTTAAGCAGTTTCATCAGTGCTACAGTTCCAGGATCATCTACCCCGCAGGTACTCCAGAGCCTGTCCAGTTCTGCTTTAATTCTTTGAAGATCGGTTTTTCCACCAAACATCATTGTAATTCGGTAGAGCATTGCTTTGTTCAAATAGCCCT
>JAGLQD010000291.1 GCA_023136985.1 Candidatus Sabulitectum sp.
TTTTATCTGCTGGAAGAACTCAATCTCACCGTCAGAGCCTGAAGAATGCAGCAGTAAGGCAGCGAGAGCGCCTCTAGGCTGAACGGTTCGTGCCTCAGCACCGATTTCATTGAATACCTGAATTGAAGCTCGCAGCAGTTCATCTGCTTTGTTAACTTCTCCCTTGAGTCTGAGGGTGTTTCCCATCAGAGCAAGAATTTCTCCCTCACCTTCTCTGTCGCTGATTTCTTTGGAAATTGCAAGAGCATCATTATAGTAGTAGAGTGCTTTTTCAAAGTCTTTGTTGGCTTCGTGTATTACTCCTATATTGGTTTTGATAATGCTTGAGTTAAGTCTGTCTCCAACCTCACCTGCAACTTCCATTGCTTCAGCATAGCAAGCTAAAGCCTTTTCGTAAAAACCTGTGTACTTGTGTATGTTGCCTATTCCAACCAGTGTTCTGCTCTGCCCCATTCTGTCACCGATAAGTTGATTGAGTTCAAGTGCCTTCTCTGTATAAGCAAGAGAATCCTGAAACAAACCCATTTTTCTTGTAACAATTCCAATGTTCATATTTAAACTTGCCTGACCGCTGAAATCCTTCAAATTTTCGTAGATAGAGAGTGACTTTCTGTAGAAATCCAGAGCACTTGCATTCTCTCCCATAAACCAGTGTGTAAGCCCTATGTTGCAGAGAGTATTCGCCTTAAGGAATCCCATGGAGTCAACTCCGGGAACGTCAAGCGATTTTTCCATGTGCTCCAGTGCACTCGCATAATTTCCCATATTACATTCCATAAGACCAATGTTACTGAGTGCTTTTGCTTCCGACGTAAGGTCACCCACTGTTCTGGCAAGCATCATCGCACGGAGGAAGGAAGCTTTTGCCTTCTTGAATTCGGACAATCTTCCCTGAGTGATGCCAATAGAATTCAGTGTCTGTATACAACCAGCTCTTTCTCCGTTTTCCAGTGCCATTTCATAGGCATGGGTTAGTTTCAGCATTGCCTTCTGAAGATCACCAGTGTATGTGCATATTACCCCGTGTAGAAGCTCCGCGTTGACAAGATCAGGCTGAAGAAGAAGTGCCTTGTCCAGAAGTTCTTTTGCCTTGTCAATATCTTCAAGACATTTCCTGTTGTAGAAAGAATCCGATGCCTGAAGGTACATCTCATAAGCTCTGGACTCTGCAGAAGAATCATCTGAGATTGCAGCACTTAAGGCAGGGTTGGCTCCCAGTACTTTCAGAAGGCCATCAGAAAGCTTTGCCTTAATTGAAGAGAGTTCCAGCCAGTTCTCCGCCCAGTTGTCAACCCATATAAGCTTCTTCTCTTTAAGATCGTGGAGTTCAATCGAAAGCTGGAATAGTTCATCCTTTTTCCACAGTGAACCCTTGAGAATGAAACGGACTTTCAATTTGTCGGCAATTTCTCTGCTACTGCTATGGCTCTTCATCAGTTTCATCAGATCAGTTAGCGGAGTTACTGCTATTCCGCCTGCAGCAGCCAGGGTAGAAACAAGATCAGAAGTAATTCCAAAAGCATAGAAGTCATCCTCGGAAGAACCTAGATTCTGAAGGGGCATCACTGCTATGGATGGTACTGCTTCACGCTTGGAGGGAGTTACTATGTTTTCCGGTTTCCCACCTGTTTTTGCAGAGATCGGCAGTGGTTCCCTGAACGAGCCCTTCACATGAAACAGATTGATCAGTCTTCCAAGACCCTTCAGCTTCTGAAGCCCCAGAGGAAAGGTATCGGGCTTCCTGCCTGCACCCAGATTCTGAAGAAGCTCTGAGGAAACGCAGATTCCCCCTGGCGGAGCCATTTTCTCCAGTCTCGAAGCAACGTTAACAGTGTCTCCCAGTATGTCGTTATCCCGCAGCATTACGCTGCCCCAGTGAATGCCTATCCTTAGTTGAAAATTGCGATCAGAAAGAGACTTCTGAATCTTTCTTGCACAGTTGATTGCGGATCTTCCCTTTAAGAAATAAGAGAGTGTACCATCTCCCATTTCCTTCACCAGAGACCCGGAATGGGAATCAAGAAGAGCAGTTATGGAAGTATTTATCTCTTCAAGCATTGCAATAGCATCTTTTTCATTCTGCTCCATGAAGCTGGTAAATCCAGCTACATCTGTAAACATTACTGCAATGGTTCTTCTCACAAAAAACTCCCTTTCGTTCAGGGCTTCGCAGAGTGAAGACCAATTCTACCAGGATTATGAACTTGCACGGTTGAATATATGAAAAGAGAAGAGTTTCTCAATTGAGCCATTCAGTGAAGATCAAGGACTAAGGCTATTTTCGGTGTGTCAAATAGACTACTCTCCATAATCACTGTTTAGTATGTCCAGCGGGTAAAGAAGAGGATCTCTTGTGATAGTGTTGTAACATACCTATAACACAGCATGGGTTTTGTTTAAAGATAGGTATGTTTTATCAGGAGATGTCATGCTTTTTAGATATGCCTTTGATGATTTTAAGTTGTGGGTTGAATCAAGAAACCCGAAGTGTCTTGTTCTGCGAGGGGCGAGACAAGTTGGAAAGACAACTGTTGTAAGAAGTAATCCAAATCTATTTGACAAACAAACAAATATTGCGGTAGTCAACCTTGAAGAGCATCCTGAGCTGTCAGCTGTTTTTGCTTCAAACGATGCAGCCAGCATTCTTGAAGAGCTGGCCTTCATTACCGGCAGTCAGTTCTCGGCGGGTGATATTGTATTTCTGGATGAGATTCAAGCAGCAACTTCTGCTCTTCAGGCAATGAGGTATCTTCGCGAGCACAGACCGGACTTGCGCTTTGTCGCTGCAGGTTCTCTGTTGGATACAGAGATTTCGGAAGGCAGGATTTCAGTTCCAGTGGGAAGAATGGAATACCAGTATATGGGTCCCCTGTCTTTTGAAGAATTTCTTATGGCACATTCTGACTGTTCCATGGAACTTGATTTAATTAGAAGCTGGATACCTGGAATGCGTTTTCCGCAGACAGCACACAAAAAGCTTATCAATCTTCTTAGAACATTCCTTGTAGTTGGAGGCTTCGCTGGCTGTTCGTTTCGACACCAACCCTCCATCAATACAGGCAGTCACGCACCAGCTGGGTAATGGTGCAGGTAAAAGCAACAGAGTTCAATTTGACCTGCTCTCACTGCCACTGTACATGGTGGGAGAGGTGCAGCGACTTCTTAAAGGCCAATTCACTGAGAGCAAAAAGGGGCACAATGAATAAAACTCCATGGTCAGGGCAGATTGTATCAGTACAACCCCGCATCCGTCTTATGAGGTCATTCGACGAGCGATATCACAATTACCTTGGTTATGTGCTTCGCATCAGCGGAACATGTGGAGACCAGCAGGAAGAATTTCAGGTAGCCATAGGAAAAGCTGCACAGAAAAAACACCAGTTTCACACCGGTATGGAAGTCAGCGGCATGGCGGTTCCAGTACCAGACCCGCAACTGGAAACTGCAGATTACTACAAAGCCAGCGGTTTCAAAATTCAGAAAAACACAAAAGTTGAAACAAGCTCAACCCCGCCGTTTCAAAATATCCCACCCGATCTGGAAACATATCAAGGCCGGGGACACCGGCGCCTCAGCTCCCGGACCTTTGATACAAAGTGCTTAACCTGCATATGGGGTTGCCGAATGCCGGTAGAGATCACCATCGATCACTGGAACCCCTCCAGAAAACGCTACCGCTTTGAAACCTTTTGCTACGGTCCGAAAAGCTGCCCTTTTTACAAATCCGGACCCACACGCAAAGTACCGGGAAGAAAAGGCATGTCATTCACGGAAGAAGATTGGATAGATGAGGACGCAACTTCTCACCGTGGACCGGATGAATAGGCAGTGTACAGTGATCTACCCCGGGTTGTCGCATAGACAAAAGTTGCCCGCAGTTCTTCTGATAAATATAATAGGGTCAGTGAATGACCCGAATAAGTTGTTTATCGGGTCACTATTCCAGGCAGGAGGATGATATGAGTAAGTACATATGGCAGATGGACTCATGGCCCCACATGCGCTGGGACAGCAATGAATTGATGCTTCCCCTGGGAAAAACAAGACTTGCTCAGGGCCAGCTTCATGCCAGGTCGGAACAACTGGGAATTGAACTCTACGCAAAACAGATGGAAGAAGAAGTTTACTCTACTGCGGCTATTGAGGGTGCAAAGCTTGACCGGACTCAAATTAGATCTTCAGTGGGAAGAAGACTGGGCATAAGAACTGCCGGTATGATTAATCCGGACAGAAATGTTGACGGGCTTGTTCAGGTTCTTTTAGATGCAGCACAGAATTACAATCAGAAACTTTCTTCGAAGAGGCTGAAAGGCTGGCAGGCTGCTCTCTTCCCCACAGGATACTCTGAATTTGATAAGATTGATACAGGAGACTGGAGGAAGACCACATCATCAATGCAGGTGGTCTCCGGCGCACCTGAGAAGGAAACGGTGCATTTTGAAGCTCCTCCGGCAAACAGGCTTCAGAAGGAAATATCCGCTTTCCTCTCATGGTTTAACTCTCCTGCCGAGAACATTGACGGCATTATCAGAGCAGCTCATGCCCATCTGTATTTTGTGACGATACATCCTTTTGATGACGGCAACGGTCGGATTGCCCGGGCTGTATCTGATCTGGCACTTGCCCAGGATGAACAGAAAAGCTCTAGACTGTACAGCATCTCAACACAGATTCTTTCAGAGCGCAGGGAATACTACGATATTCTTGAAAGAACACAGAGAGGTAACGGAGACATAACCAACTGGCTGATCTGGTTTCTCAATTGTATGTTGAAAGCTATTAATTCTGCAAACAAACAGATTGAAAACGCATGGGAAAAAGCGAACCTATGGGAAAGAATGTCAGACATATCACTGAACACAAGGCAGAAGAAAAGCATCAACAAACTTTCTGAATCGGGCAGGAATGGCGTACAGATAACAAACACCAAGTACAGACAAATGACAAAAACAACCAGAGAAACAGCCAAGAGGGATCTCACAGATCTGGTAAAAAAGGGAGTTCTCAGAAAGAACCCCGGCGGAGGAAGAAGCACAAGCTACAGCCTTGTCTGGCCGGATCAGAAAAAAAGAAAATGAACACAAAAATCACTTACAAGTACACAGATGCCGGCAACTACAAAACCTGGGGCGAAGAAGTCATCAAAGGCACACTCACACTTAACCAGCTTACCCCTTACCTGATCGACACGGAGTTCTTCATCCCGAAAGATATCGGCCTGCCCGACCTGCAACCGCTTCCATGGACTGAAGACGATCATGATCTGCATACGATTGAGGAGTTAGAGGCAACAACAGACAAGCCGACAATCAGCCACAATGCGGAATCTCTGGTAGGCAACTTCAGAAGAGCAAGGGCTGGGGAGTGGGGGGTGTACTAAGCCAAGCGTTTCTGGTTGCTATTGTTCATAATGATGAATGCCAACAAGCGACAATCAGGCATCCCATTTATTTATTGACATAGGCCATATTTGCTTATATAGCATATAGACAATACTTGTAGGTGTAACTTTTTTCATCTCATTTGTATTGGTATGCATTTTACTAAAAAAGTAAGAGATGTGATGGAAACATTAGAGGGAAAGTTTCAGAATCTTGTTGATTGCGCTAAGTATCAATACAACAAGCTTGTTCTAGTTGTTGGGCAGGAAAACACTGGGAAGACGACTCTTCTAAAGGCAATAAGCGAGAGCAAGAACTACTCATTTATCAATCTGAACCTTGAACTGTCTCGAAGAATGCTTGGGCTTACTAAGCGTCAGAGAAGTTTGAGACTTCCTGATCTTCTTAGGGATATCATTGATAGTAATAGTAGTAATGTGATTCTTTTTGATAACATAGAATTGCTTTTTGATGTTGAATTGAAACAAGATCCCCTTCTACTTCTTCTAGGATCATCGCGGAATAAAATTATCGTAGCTTCATGGACTGGTACGATGCATAGTAAGAAACTTACTTATGCTTCACCTGAGCATGAGGAGTACAAGAGTTACGGTATTCATGGTTTTCAGATGCTTAATATGAATTTGTTTAATGAATAAATACTTGAAATCTCAGGGGAGTATACAAGATGAAGTACGGTGAACTGATACAATTTAATCCCATTGAATCTGTAATCCAGTTGCGCGATGCGGATAAGGCTCCTGTTGTAAGAAATCTTGTTGAAACTTATGTGATTTCTGATGAAATGGCGTATAAGCTTATCAATCTTGTTATCCCTCAATTGCAGTTTGAAAAACCAGCTGATAACAAAGGACTTATGATTGTTGGTAATTACGGTACAGGTAAATCTCACTTGATGTCTGTTATCTCTGGATTTGCAGAAAATTCAGATTTATTGCCTTTCCTGAACAACAAGGAAGTTTCAGCAGCAGCAGCTCAGATCTCTGGTAAATTTAAGGTTATACGAGCCGAGATTGGCTCTACAACAATGACTCTTCGCGATATTGTGGTAGATCTTCTTGAAGAACACCTCGATTCCATGGGTGTTAGTTATAGTTTTCCTTTATCATCAGAGGTTTCAAATAACAAGCAGCCATTAGAAGAAATGATGGCAGCTTTTTACCAAGTTTACCCTGATCAAGGCTTGCTTCTTATTGTGGACGAGTTGCTTGACTTCTTGCGTACTCGCAAAGAAATGGCGCTAATTCTAGATCTAAATTTTCTTCGCGAAATAGGCGAGGTATGTAAGGACTTGCGGTTTAGGTTCATGGCTGGTGTGCAAGAAGCTATTTTCGATAGCCCTAGATTTGCGTTTGTTGCAGATAGTCTTCGCCGGGTAGAAACAAGGTTTGAGCAAGTTTCTATTGCAAGAAAAGATGTTAAATTTGTGGTGGCAGAGCGTCTTTTGAAAAAGACAGTTGAGCAGCAGAAACAAATTAGAGACCACCTTTTACCACTCTGTAAATTCTACTCTCGTATGAATGAGCGGCTGGATGAGTTTGTTAATCTATTCCCGGTTCATCCAGATTACATAAATACATTTGAGCAGGTAACTGTTGTAGAGAAGCGCGAGATTCTTAAAACACTGTCTCTTACAATGAAGGAAATTCTTGATAAGGATGTTCCTGAAAATGAACCTGGCTTGATAGCATATGATTCCTATTGGAATACTATTCTTGAGACCCCTTCAATTCGAGCAGATGATAAAATAAAAGAAGTAGTCAAATGTAGCCAAGTACTTGAGTCTCGCATTAAGCAGGCTTTTACAAGACCGCCCTACAAGTCTATGGCTTTGCGTCTCATATATGCTCTTTCTGTAAACCGTTTAACTACCGGAGACATACATTCTCCTCTTGGAGCAACATCAGAGGTATTGAGGGATTCGCTTTGTTTGTACCAGCCAGGAATTGAGGATATGGGAGGTGATCCAGCTCTTGATCTTCTTACATTGGTTGAAACCGTTCTGCGAGAGATCCACAAGACAGTTAGTGGGCAATTTATCTCCAAGAACCCAGAGAACAGACAATTCTATCTTGATGTGGAAAAAATAGACGATTTTGATGCACACATTGAAGAAAGAGCTGAATCCCTGGATTTATCCAAACTTGATACTTACTACTATGAAGCTCTTAAACGCATTATGGAGTGTAGAGATATACCAACCTATGTTACTGGATACAAAATCTGGCAGCATGAACTTGAATGGGTAGAGCGCAAGGCCCCTCGCAAGGGATATCTTTTCTTTGGTGCACCGAATGAAAGATCAACCGCGGTGCCATCTAGGGATTTCTATCTCTACTTTATACAGCCTTTCGAACCGCCCCGTTTCCGAAATGAAACAAAATCAGATGAGTTATTTTTTAAATTAAAGAATTACGATGACGATTTTAAAATAGCAATAAGAAATTACGCTGCATCCTCGGATTTAGCAACTACATCTACCGGTAAAGCAAAAGCAACTTATGAATCAAAATCAAGAGAATTCCTGCGGGAATTGGTTCGTTGGTTACAAAAGAATATGACTGCTGCTTTTGAAGTAACATTTCAGGGGAAAACCAAAACTCTTGCAGGATGGATGAAGAAAAATTCAATCCGAGGATTTTCAGGTAGTGGCACTCATGACCAGATAAACTTCCGAGATTTGGTGAATTCAGTCGCAGGTAGTTGCTTAGGAGTACACTTTCAGGATCAGGGACCGGATTATCCGTTCTTCACAGTTCTTATCACTAGTAGTAATCGTGCCCAGGCAGCTCAAGATACATTAAGAGCAATCTCCGGTGCAAAGAGAACAAAGCAGGCAACCGCCATTCTCGATGCTTTGGAAGTTTTAGAGGATGATCGTCTCGACCCTAGCAAATCACAATACTCTAAATACATCCTTGCTTTGCTCAAGAAAAAAGGTCAAGGCCAAGTAGTTAATAGATCTGAAATCATTCAGGACGATAATGGAGTGGATTATCTTGCAAAAGATACCCTCCGATTAGAGCCTGATTGGACTGCGGTTGTACTTGCTGCTCTTGTCTATTCTGGAGATCTAGTATTAGCAATCCCTGGCAAGAAATTTGATGCGACCAGTCTATCTCTACTCGCCGCAACAAATATTAAGGACCTTGAAGAGTTTAAGCATATCGAGTGGCCGAAGGACTGGAATCTACCAGCAATGAAAGCACTCTTTGAGCTGATTGGGCTTGCGCCCGGCATGGCTCATTCAGTTACACAGGGAAGCAATGATTCAGTTGCACAGTTGCAAAAATCAATTTCTAATACAGTAGAGCAGTTAGTTCTAACAAAGCAGGTATTAAACACTGGTCTTCTTTTTTGGAACAGAAACATTCTTTCAGAAGAAGAGACCAGAAGCTATAGTAAAAAACTTGATGCAACAAAAGAATTCTTAGAATCCATGCAGCCATACAACACGCCAGGTAAACTGAAGAACTTCCGTTCCTCTAGGCAGGATGTTGAGTCACATGATAGTGGGCTAGATGCAATGGAGGAAGTCAATTCAGTAAAGAAAATTATTGATGAATTAGGGCCAATTGCATCTTATCTCTCAACAGCCACAGCAGTATTACCAGAGAAACACAAACTTGTAGATGAAATAGCCGAGAGTCAAAAGGAAGTTTTCAGCAAACTTGGAGATCCCGAAACAAGAGCATCTTCAAGTGTGCGTCAAACTCTTCAGCGCAAACTAAATGACCTCAAGAAAAAGTACATACAGACATATCTTTCCTTACACAGCAAAGCAAGATTAGGAGTAAATGGGAAAAAGCGTAAAGCATCACTGATGAAAGACAAAAGGTTAGAAGTTCTTAAAGACCTTTCTACGATTGAATTAATGCCTCGTCAGCATCTCACAGATTTTCAAAACAAACTACCTAACTTGAAAATCTGCTTCTCTCTTATCGAGCAAGAAATGAATACATCCCCATATTGTCCACATTGCAATTACAAACCAAGCGTAGAACTGCCAACAGCACCTACAGATGCTGCTCTTGATCGAATGGATGATGATTTAGACAATCTGTTAAACAACTGGACTCAAACACTTATCAGCAACCTAGAGGATCCTACAACAAAACAAAACCTTGAGCTTCTTAAGCCGGAAGACAAGAACTTAGTAATGAACTTTGTAAGCAAGAAAGAGTTGCCAGAAGATTTAAGCAAAGACTTCATACACGCATTAACCAATGCACTCTCTGGATTACAGAAGGTTCAAGTTGATATCATAGACCTAAGACAAGCTCTTCTTGCCGGGGGGTCACCTATAACCAAAGACGAAATGAAGAAGAGGTTTGAGCAATACCTTGATGAAGTTACCAGGGGGAAAGAGCCAGGGAAAGTTAGGATAGTGTTGGAGTAGAAATGTTAGTAGCAGTGAATTGCTCTGATGGAAAGCTAAATAATCCCCGCAGGATTTGGCTTTGGAAAAGAGAAAACAGAGAAAGGGCTTTTGTATTAATTAGGGCGAGAGGAAAGAATAGTGGACTTGTTCAGAAAACTAATAGAGGAAGCAGATTCTCTTGTAGATGACAGTAAACCAGATCGGGCTCTTGAATTTGTTCGTGAAGCCCAATTAGAACTGAAGAAGATCGGAGCATCTGTCTTGATGCATGAAGCAACCGTAGCACGCTTGCTTATCGATATTGGTGAACAGCTATGGGATTCAGAAGTAACGCAAGAAGGCCTTACATTTTTAGAGGATAATCTGGTAGCACTTGGCAAGATGATTCAACTAGCCTCACTTGAATACAATATTGGGAATGCAAAGAAGACTCTCTATAGTATTTCACGATTGAAGAACAAGCAGATATTTACTCCAGAATCGATTAGTTTGCTTTTAGAAGCAAAGGATCATTACTGGAGAGCTCTTAAAGCAAATGTACCTATGCAATTGAGCAGGCAATTATGTGTAAACCTGGCAAATGTACTGGACTCTTCTGGCAGATTGGTTGAGGCTCTCTTTTGGTATGATCAGGCTCTTTCTATTGATCCAACTTTTTGTATGGCACATCACAATAGAGCAATTGCTTTGCAGTTCTTGAATCGGCTTTCTGGGTCTTTTTCTATCTCACTAATTGAAGAAATCAGAAAATCATTCACCTTGGCAAAAACTGATCCTGATCTGTTTCCACATCTTGCAGATCAAGCACAAAAGCAGATTGAACTCTTGCAGCTCAGATTGCAGGAACTGGGCTGGGATGATGAGAGAATTGCAGAGGATAAAAAACAACATGAAGCTGAATATGAACAGCACGATGAGTATTGGAAATTCTGTCTGGCCAATCATCTTGCTTTGTCAGAGCATGGTCTTTACTGCAAATGTGTAGGGGTGCGACGGGATGATCTCTCAATTGTTAAGCAATCTGGTTCCATTGCAGGTGATTTTGTTCCAAGGCTTGAGTTGCTTCTAAATCGTATTAAATCGGAGTTTTGCTATGCAAGAGTTCTTTACTACCAATCCTTAAAGCCTGAGACCAAATGGCATACAGATACTTACCAGAGTACATTTACTGAGTTATATGAAGGTGAGGCAATTGGTATTGAAGAAGAGTTCCTGCGTAACAGTTTCAGACTCTGCTTTGGAATCCTTGATAAAATAGCCCAGGGTTTGAACGAGCTTTTTTCTTTTGCTGAACCAGAAGAAAAGCTTTATTTTGAAAGTTTCTGGCGTAAAAACGGCAAGCAAGGAACAAAACGTTGGGAGTTAATCAATAGTCAGAACAATACGAGCCTTGTTGCCCTTTTTAGTCTCGCTACTGATTTGAATGCAAATAAAGGAGAATGGGGATTTTTCAAAGAGTATAGAAATCGAATGGAGCATGGTCTCTTAGTCTTACTCAAAGATGGTTCTGAGAATCTACCTGCATACATATCACCAGAACGAATCCAATGTACGGCTGTTTCAATTGGAGAATTCAAAAAGCATACAATGCAGATGCTTCAATTCACAAGGTCAGCAATATTCAGCTTTGCCTTTTGTGTACGAATTGAAGGCCAGAAAAAATTAAGTGAGAACAAAAAAGAGAATGCAACTAAATTGCAATTAGGGAAAAAGGCAA
Source organism: Candidatus Sabulitectum sp. (assembly GCA_023136985.1). Taxonomy (GTDB): domain Bacteria; phylum Fermentibacterota; class Fermentibacteria; order Fermentibacterales; family JCC-6; genus Sabulitectum. The sequence goes on from JAGLQD010000291.1 coordinate 11,501, forward strand.
TTGGGAAGGTTTAGTATCGGTAATAACCTACTTAGTAAGCTGAAATTGCAAGGCAAATCGAATGAGATTTCTCCTTTAAAGGAAGTGGGCACTTGTGGTTACTTGTGACAGCTATGACATAAACAAAGAAAAGAAAGTATTGGTAGTTTACAAGTCTTTAGACAAAAAAAGAACAATCGTCTGTTATGATGACCAAAACGGAGTGACGAAGGAAACCGAAGGGTTTCTGTGGGTAAGAACGAAGCATATTCTTACTGGAACACCAGGAGTTTGGTCAAAGGCTAAATGGGAGAAGATCGCTCCTCTCTCCAAGATTGAGTACTCCATTGTTGATGAGGAAAAAGAATGATCAATAATGGTCTAAAGTTTATTACAGCAAACAGCTTAATGAACATGTCATGGGACCAAGTCAGCCAATGGTATAGCCACTTTATTGAAATTAGTGTTAGAACATATTTAACTACTCCTAGCGCCTATCAAAGGGAGAAGAATAAGAAACATTTGGGAACAGTGTGTTTATTTGATCCTGCTTTTACAAGCAAATATTTATCACAGACCATTCTTAACTCTCAAGTCGGATCTGCTGCTATTTGTGGTACTTTGGGGCTCGACAACAATGGAAGACCAAGTTTGTGGTTTCAAAATAATGAGAGTATTGGGCAACTGTGGGCAGAGCCTACTGACAAAGGAACAAACTGTAATCTTACGAAAATTGTACTATTAGAAGAAAAGCCTGATATTGGCTTAGATCAATTGCATGTCTTTCCAATTGAGAATGTTAATGGATATAGAGCATTATACTTCAGTGAAAATTTGTTAACAGATGTCCCTGTGGGTAAAAGATTATCCTGGGTCACAACAGAATGTAATGCACAGGGGAGTCATCTTACTGAGAGTGGTCATATGGAGGATAAAAATGTCATCGAATAGTAGTAAATCCCTGTTTTCAGAAGAGAATACAGTAAAACCAAAAGGGCCAGTTGAGTGTTTAGGAATTACATTTGAAAATGATGAGAAGCGCAGAGAGCATTTCCTGGAAATACTAAAAGAGAAACTGAAAGACCCAGAGTTTCGAAAGATTGAAGGATTCCCAATTGGAGAAGATGAGGATATTTTAGCTCTTTCTGATCCTCCATACTACACAGCTTGTCCAAATCCTTGGATTGGAGATTTTGTTAAACTTTGGGAGAGCCAGAAACCACCGAGCAATGGCAAGCCCTATCATAGAGAACCCTTTGCAGCAGATGTAAGCGAAGGCAAAAACGACCCCATATACAACGCTCATTCTTACCATACAAAAGTGCCCCACAAAGCGATCATGCGTTACATTCTTCACTATACAGAACCTGGTGATATTGTTTTTGACGGGTTTTGTGGAACCGGAATGACAGGTGTTGCAGCTCAGATGTGTGGGGATAGAATAACAGTCCAATCTCTTGGTTA
>JAGLQD010000292.1 GCA_023136985.1 Candidatus Sabulitectum sp.
AACTGGTCGTAATGATAAAATATTGACTAAAGAGCAGGGATTGATTTCAATCAAGGCTCTGTGCGTGAAAACTCACTTGGCGGCGACCCGGTAATCTTGGTACAACGCCCTGCGCAAAGCCACATACAGGGCGTTGTGGGCGGGGACAAGCCCCTTCATACCCGATTAGGCACTATTTGTCTATGATCTCGAATATTTTTTTATAATCCTTTTCCATACTTTGGAGTATAGGGATATCCGAGAACTCTTTTATTTCACGTATGGCCAAAGGCGAACTAGAACATATACCAGAGATAGCATCTGGCACTAATCCGAATTTATCCCGCAACGCAAGAAGCCCGCCAAATACAGCGGTTGAGTCTGGCGCACAAAACACAAGTTTGCTAATGCGTTTTTGTATTTCTGGCATTCTCAATAGCATAGCTGTTTCCCTTTGAAAAATACCGTCCGCAATTTCAATAACAATATATTTTTTTTCATTGCTTCCATATTTCATATCAAAAGCGTGAAAGATATTTAACAATTGCTTCTCGTCCATCATATAAGTGGACGGATAACCGAAATATGTGAAATCCGCCACATAATCAGCACCGCAATCGTTCATTAGTAAGATGTCTTTCAGGCCTGCTGTACCTGTAATTTTTGCTGCTCTGACTCTTTTCCCCATTGATGAAAGTGCATAGCAACATGCAGCAGCAGCATGAGTTTTTCCGCTGTTCATTGTTGTGCCGATGCATAGAATAACCTTCGCTCCAGATTTACTACGAGTATTATTCTTTGGATGTATAAGCACATAATCAGTTGTGTTTACTACTTTTCCGTCATTATCGCAAACATATCCTAAAACCTTTATCTTCGTGGTAACGCCAACCAATTGATTTTGAGTTTTCACCTCTCCAATAACACCGCTTCGACTTAATAGCTCTACAAATTCCCGTGAAGAATTAGGAACCATCCCTTCATATTGGTCAGGTGCATAGCGATTACCAAAAACAAAAATTGCCCGCGTACCTACATTAAGAGTACGTAGTCTACCCGACTTGCTTTCTATGAAGCGATGATGGCCAAGCTCACTAACTTCGCCGAAAACAAGATCACCGACAGCAGGAGTTTTTTCGCGAAAAGAGCCGTATTGCTTTACCGCCGATTTTCTTACAGAGAATGCTGCACTGGAAATAACGCAACTAGATTTAATTTTTTCCATTTGTGTTCCTTAAAAACGTATTTGTGGTCTATGCCATCAAGGTAGAATGTTATTCCCCTCTCAAAAAAAGCGTCCATGCACTTAATCACCACTCCCTGCTGAAAGGGGGAATGTTCGCAAATATTATCGTTTTTTTGAGAAAAGCAAATAGTTGCATATGTTGCGATTCTATACTACATTAACCCTCATCTGATACTGTATTTGTTGTATCGAATACATCATTCACCAATCTTCTTTTGTTTTTCATTTCGTTCCTGCTGGGTCAAGTCGCCAGAGAGGTGCAAATAATAATCCACGAGAGCTTGGTTGATTCCCAAGACAAATCCAGAATATGCGGTGATTGAAACCATGAACTGTTTACTGGTACCCCCTCCCCTCGCCAGGTGCATAATCCGGACCAAACTTGCCACCGATTCCGGGCAAACTTGCAGGGTAAAGTTTCCACTCTCGCCGGTCGAATGTTTACAAACTCGCCGGAGTTATGTGTCCACTCTCGCCGGAGATATCTTTCCAGTAAAGTCGGTAATTCTCCGATAAATCATGAATCCCAAAACACATATTTAGACATAATGGACTTGGGATGCTCTGCTAATTCCCCGGTCAGATCCGGAGAAAGAATCATGACGACAATTGTCTACTGGGCGGCCTATCGCCAACTGTGAAGATAATTATCCTTGGAATTTAGATTCCGAACAAAGAATCAAACTGGAACCCCAGTTGATCCATATATATCAAGACAAATCCAGAATGATCTTACAGTAACCCCTTGTGATTGATAAATATGGGCATTATCATTCTCAGGTAAACTAAAATAGTACAAAAGACTATAAGAAACCGAACAAAGGCATGAACTTGTCGCGGTCGCTTGTGTGCCAACTAGTTACTGTAATAACTGTGCAAGTTATGCCAAGCGTTATGTAAGTAATTTGCTTCGGGCTCCTCTAATCAAAATAATCCTGGGAAATGCTCGGTTGATGTTTCGCAGAACCTCCGTTAATTCTGAAAAAGATCAAGAATCACAGACAGTAATTATTCATCTGAACAGTCATTCCTAATTGAGAAGACAATCGTCTATGAAAACCTGTGATCCGGACAGCGATTGAAAGCATGGATTATTTGCCGGTTCTACCAAGCACCAGTTCAACATAATGAACAGCCAGTACAGCCTTGAAAAACTACTATAGTGTACTATATTAATGCTGAAAGGAGGTGATTCTAATGAAAAAAGTTAAATATGTATATTATCTAGAAGATGAGTACTATATTGGCTTTCTTGAAGAATTTCCAGATTACCACACACAAGGGGAAAATCTGGAAGAGCTAAAACGAAATCTTACTGAAATACACAACGATTTGACATCCGGCGAGATTCCCCATGTTTATCATGTTGATGAACTGGTTTTGGCATGAAAAGAATTGATTTGATAAAGAGATTAAAAAAATCCTGTTGCTTATTAATAAGACATGGTGGCAATCACGATTGGTATCAAAATCCAGAAACAAAGGAATGCCAGCCAGTTCCACGTCATCGTGAAGTAGTTGAATCCCTTGCCAAGCATATCATAAAAAAATTAAGTTGAATCAGCCGCTCAGTTCATAATCTGCTCGGGTTTCCTAAACCATAATAACTTGGCAAGTACCCTGTTGATTTTAAAAGAGATCAAGAATCACAGACGACAAAAAACATATCAATGGCATGAACTAGGCTCAGTCACTTGCATACCAACTAGTTACCTTCATGACTGTGCAAGTTAGCCCAAGCGTTATGCACAAGATCATGGGTATGAAACAGTTACTTTTCACCAGCAATGTGATCAAGAACCATCTGAGCAAGAATGTAACCGAAGATACCGGGCATTGTTATAAGGCTGGGAAGAGTGTTTCTGATTCGCCCCCTGCGATCAAGTCTGGGTTCATCATCTTCGGGAGGAAGATGCCTCATTCCCAGTTCCGTGGACCAGACGCAGGATATGCCCCGTGTAACACCTCGTCTTTTAAGGTACTTCCTGACTATTTTCGCAAGTGGGCAATTGGTTGTAGTACTTATGTCCCCGGTATGGATCTTTGACGGATCGCGCCTGCCGGCTGCTCCCATGCTGCTGAAAACTGCTATTTCCCTTTCAACACAAAACTGAAGCAGTTGAGTCTTGGGATTAACACTGTCTATGGCATCCACAACCAGATCTGAATCTTTCATGAAGTCAGGTGCTTCAAGGGTCTCTTCTGTGATGAAAAGCTTTATGGGGATGCATTCGGTATCAGGGCATAGAGAACTCAGGGTTCCTGCCAGGGCTTCTGCCTTGGGTTTATTAAGCCCCTCCTCTCCCACAGCAGCGTTTCTGTTAAGGCTGGACTCTGTAATACTGTCAAAATCAACCAGAACAAGACTGCCGATCCCGGATCGGGCAAGAGCCGAGGCACAGTGACTGCCAACACCTCCAAGCCCTGCTACAAGAACTCGTGTGTTCCTGATCCTGGCAAAACCATCTTCCCCATAGAAGTTCACAACTCTTTTAAATCTCTCCATTAATTCCTGACGCCATAAAGAGCTTGTGAATTTTCCCATGCCGATGTCTGTGTCTCGCTGAGATTCTCTCCCCTAATCTCTGCTACTGCTCGAAGAACTTGTGCCAGGTGTCCCGGTTCAGATTTCCCAGGGGGAACTCCGGACATTCTCATGGAAGGCGAGTCGGTCTCAAGAACAAAACGGTC
>JAGLQD010000293.1 GCA_023136985.1 Candidatus Sabulitectum sp.
CAGCTTTCCATTCAAAGGGGCAGGGAAAATCCATATAACGCATGCGATGCTGATTATCGATAGTTATGAGAGGAACATCCAGTTCATTAGCCAGATAAGCTGCCATCGGCTCAAAATCGGTGATCACACAGTTGGGTTTGAATTCCTTAAAATACTTCTGCTTGAGAATATTGGAAGCTTCAAATCTATCCAGTATGGTAGTGAAGTTCTGAGCGAAAGTTTTGCCGATAGACACTTTATTATCCTCACTGACGATCGAGAATCCTTCAATTTCCAATACATCAAAATCATCTTTGAGATTTTGATAGCCCCGATCATAACTGGCTACTTTTACAGTATGCCCTCTTTCTATAAGGTGAGTTATCATTTCCCGTGAACGCGAGGAATGCCCTGAACCTTCTCCAGATAAACTGTAAACTATTTTTGCCATGATACAAATAGCTTAAATCGGAATTGGAATGTCAAGTTTATGGTTGTGGGAAGGTGTTGAGTAGAAATTGTCAGGGTTTCTTTCTGCCCGGCAACTGGGCGACGATCATTCCTGCAAACATCAGTGCAGCTCCTGCAAGTTCAGGAGGAGTGAGGGTTTCATTTAAAACGAAACAACCTCCAATGGCTGCAAACACAGCTTCCAGACTCATTATCATTGCTGCAGGGGCAGGCTTAACCTTCTTCTGCGCAAAGATCTGAATGGTGAAGGCTATTCCAACGGAAAGGAAGCCGCTGTATGCCAGTGGAAGCCATCCTTCTCTGATTCCTGCCCAGGATTCTTTGAGTATAAGAGCTGCGACGGCACTGAGAATTGTAACTGTAGCGAACTGAACCACAGCAAAACCACCTGCATGATATCTTTGGGCATACCTGCCGATAAGCCGCACGTGCAGGGCCCACATAACGGCACCTGCCAGAACCAGAACATCCCCCGGGTTAACTGATTTAAGCCCTTGCGAGAAGCTGAGCAACCAGAGTCCGGCAAGAGATAGAGCAATACCTGCCCAGAGTTTTCTCCCCTCTCTGTAACCTGTAAGAATACCGAGTAGAGGAACAAAAACAATGTACAGTCCGGTGATGAAACCAGCTTTGCCGGCTGTTGTGTAAACAACTCCCCACTGCTGCAGGGCGGCCCCTGCAAAGAGGATCGATCCGGCGAAAACAGCCTGTTTGAGGTATTTCCGGTTTATGTGTTTTCCGAATATGGGGTACAGGATGATGGAACCCAGGCCGAACCTGATTGTATTGAAAACCATGGGCCCCATGTGATCCATGCCTGCTCGCTGAGCTACAAAGGCAAAACCCCAGATGGCCGCGGTAAGTAAAAGCAGGAATCGGGCTGATCTTGTTGAATACAATGTCAGCCGCCTGAGATAAGGTGAATTACTTTTACATCAGCCTGGTCAGGAACCGTAGTTGTGTCGTAATCAGTACGCCTGACAAGGGTGCCATTTATCTTTGTTACGAGCATTTTGAATTTGTAGTTCTTTGCATTCAGTATATCCCGGATGGTCATTCCGTGATGCCAGTCCAGTTTGTCTCCGTTTACGGTGATCATAAAAAGTCCTTTCCGGGTTTTCTGGAATATATCACTCACAGCGGGGTAACATCATCATAAATGGTTCAACTCTTGAAAGGAGAGAACAATGATTGGTGCAGTACTTGGTTTGAGCGCGCTTCTGATGGTGATGCCTTCAGACGATTATTCCAGAATGATAGTTATGGATGAAGATGGAATTGTTTCTGATCTTCCACTGGAGCATACAGAGGCTCACATAACAGTGGATGGTTCCATACAACTGGTTACTGTAAGACAGGTCTACGGTAATCCGTATTCGGACCCCATAGAAGCAATTTATGTGTTTCCCCTGCCGGAGAGCGGTGCTGTGTACAGCATGGACATGGAAATAGGAGACAGAAGAATTGAAGGCGAGATCAAGGAACGGCAGGAAGCACAGAGGATTTATCAGGAGGCTATCAGCCAGGGCAGAACTGCCGCTCTGCTGGAGCAGGAAAGGCCTAACATCTTCACCCAGACCGTGGGAAACATCCTTCCCGGTGATGATATTGTGATTGAGATAATGTACGCAGCTCCTGTGGATTACAACGACGGGAACTGGGAAGTTGTTTATCCGATGGTTGTAGGTCCCCGTTTCAGCCCCGATGGTGTTTCTGATGAAGATCGCATAACACCGGAAATTGTACCTGAAGATACCAGAAGCGGATATGATATTGAACTCTCGTTGACCCTTGACCCAGGTTTTCCGATCCGGGAATTTGAATCCCTGAATCATGCAGTCAGCACCGAGATACAGGGGGATGACAGGCTGGTTGTAGAGCTGAGCAGAGAGAATGAGATCCCCAACAGAGATTTTGTATTCACTTACAGAACTGCGGGAAATGATATTGGTACCGGGGTTGTTTCCCACAACGGGGAAATGGGTGGGCACTTCATGCTGATGCTTGAGCCTGATGCTGATGTTGATCCCGGTCATATCGCACCTAAAGAGATATTCTTTGTAGTGGACAACTCGGGATCAATGAGCGGTCAGCCAATGGAAGTGGCAAAGGAAACTGTAAGACAGTTTGTCCGTGGAATGAACCCTGATGATTCCTTCCAGATAATGAGATTCAGTGAGACTGCAAGCTCCATGAGCAGTGAACCAATGGAGAATACTGCTGCAAATGTAAGGCGGGGGATCGACTACATTAATTCCATGTCCGGCATGGGTGGAACCATGATGATCGAGGGTGTCAGAGCCTGTGTGGGATACCCTGAAGACCCGGAAAGAATGCGATACATAATTTTCTTGACAGACGGCTACATAGGAAACGAAGCTGAGATTCTTTCAGAGCTTAGAACCACCCTTGGCGAGCACACAAGGCTGTTCAGCATTGGTGTGGGATCAAGTGTTAACAGGTATCTCATAGAGGGTCTGGCTGAAGAGGGCAGGGGTTATGCAGTGTATGTAGGTCTTGATCAGAATCCTAAGACCGCGGTTGAAGATGTTTACAACAAGATAAACAACCCCTACCTGGTGGACATAGAGATCGACTGGGGAAATCTTGATGTTACGGAAGTGTATCCCAGAGAAATTCGTGACCTGTACGACGGGGAACCGCTGGTTGTGGTTGGACGCTATGATGAGCCAGGCAGGGACGAAGTAACCATCACAGGAACCCTGAATGGCAGACACTGGGAAAGCACCGTTAATGTGAGGCTTGTCTCTCGCGGTGGTTCAGAGGCTGCTGACAGACTTTGGGCCCGACAGAAAATTCACCATCTTAACCGCTTGGTACTTGACTCTGGCTACAGAGGAAAACCGGCAGATGGTCTTCTTGAACAGATCATCGGAGTGTCTCTTGATTATTCGGTGTTGTGCGAGCAGACTGCCTTTGTGGCAGTGGACAGTTACGAGAGAACAGATGGAAGCAATCCTGAAACCATTGGAATTCCAGTTAACATGCCTGAGGGCGTGAGCTATTCGGGCATTTTCGGAGGTACTGGTGTTGCTCAATCCGGTGCATCATCCACAATGTTCAGAACAGCTTCTCCTGCTCCTGTGGGGTATGCAGGCGGTGGCGGCGTGCAGAATATGAACAGGGTGGAAGTATCTTTAGAAGCAGAAGAATGCTGTGATGAGATTGCATATGAAGACATTCCTTCGTATTCTGCAACTCTTGGTGGTATCAGTGATTACCTTGATGCAAGGCCATCGGTGTTCAGATCTGTTATTCTCGATCTGATCACTGAACTGAATGCCAATGGTGACGTTCTCACCCCTGGTGAGATCGTGTTCGAGATCACAGTAGACAGTTCTGGCGTTATCACCCGGATACGAATCAGGGAAGATACAGTGGAGATAGGTGAAGTTGCTGAAACAGTTGAGAATCTCCTGCTTGGGGAGACAATACAGGGAGCCGCTGTTGGAACATCCACGGTGACAATAACCATCACGTAGAATAGCTTGCTTGTAGAGGGGGTGGCCTGAACGGTCACCCCCTTGTATTTTAGCTCGAAATTCAAGAAAAAGGAGAAACAAGTATGGAACAGTTTTGCCCCAGATGTCATGAGCAGCAGGTATACAAATCGAACACTGGCAGTATCGGAAGATACGCAGGACTGATTGGTTTACTAATCGCCAATTCTACTGCATCCTACAACTGTCCCACTTGCGGTAAGATATCGCTTGAGGAATTTCCGGAAGAATTTCAATCAGGCATCAAGAGGAAACGAATATTCTCAATTATTGGAGCAGTGGCTGTTTTTGCACTGGTAATTGCTTTTGTCTTTGCCAGGGAACTTATGTGATCACTTAGTGTTTTCACCCGACAATAGTTATGTAACAGAGATGAAGCAGATCCTATGCAAATATTAAAATACAGGAGTGGTCAGAGATGGACATGAAAGTAGTATTTCCAGGTGGAAAAAGAGTGGATGCAGTTACTCAAGGTTTCACAATAGAGACAGACCAGGCTGTTCGAGGTGGCGGAGAGGGAGCAGCACCGGAACCTTTCACCCTTTTCCTTGCATCCATGGCAACCTGTGCGGGAATTTATGTTCTTTCCTTCTGTCAGCATCGCGGCCTGCCAACAGAGGATGTATCTCTTACCATGTCCACAGAAGTTGACCCGGTAAAGAGAATGATCGGCAAGGTAAAGATCAACATTATTGTTCCTGATGCATTTCCACAGAAGTACCACGCACCTCTGATCCGCTCAGCAGAGCAGTGCGCAGTGGCAAAGCATATAGAGGCGACTCTTCCTGTTTTTGATATAGAGGTTCTTACAGAATCCGAGGTCTCATGATTGTTCGCAGTTATACAGATGTATCAGTTGAGAAGATAGATGCAGAAGGAGCTGTTGGTGTCAGTAAGAGGGTTCTAGTTTCTGCAGCGGATGGTGCTCCCAATTTCATTATGAGGCAATTTGTTATCGAGCCCGGAGGAAATACTCCTTATCACACTCACAACTGGGAGCATGTGATCTATGTGCTTTCCGGAACCGGGCACATAAGGCATCCCCAGGGAACCCACAATATCAGCGCTGGAAGTGTGGCTCTTGTGCTTCCTAATGAGGAACACGGTTTTGTGAATAGCGGCGATGAACCTCTGGTTTTTCTCTGCTCAATACCGAAATAGACAAAAAAACCGGGAATCTGTTAGCGAAAAAGTGTTATCATTTTCAACTGAATCTCTCGTTTATTCTGGAGTGCACTCCAAATTTCTCATGATAATAATGGAATGCAATCCCGAATTAACGAAAGCAATATTTGTTGAACATCTTGATAAACAAGATGATATCAGTACTAACGCTCAGTACCTGCGCAAAAACTCAGTACTGGTTAATCTTGTAGGCCCGTTTTGTATTTTCTCTTCTTTTGTTCAGAACAATCAGCCCCAGTGTCATACAGAGAATGCTGCTAGTTCTACTTCATAAGAACAAATACCCGTGATACAGTCTGGTTTCCAGCACGGAGAACTGCAATATAGATCCCTGAAGGCAGATCTGAATTCCATGATACTTCACCGGAGCCAGTTTCAAATGCACCATTCATAACAGATGACTGGATTCGGCCTGATGTATCGTAGACGGTCAGGCTTGCATTTCCTGCAAGCGGCAGCTGGTAATTGAAGGATGCATGACTCATCACAGGGTTTGGTGAGATGGAAAATTGAAGAAGATTCTCATCTTCTGTTGCGCTGTTCTGATCATCTATACCTGCGGATTCTGATAACCACGCAGCGCCACCGGTTGAGTGATAGGCAGGGTAGGGATTGGTAAATTCCACCCACTCTCCATTAGTGCCCTGGGAAAGGTCATAGGCAAAGTACGGAATGGCGTCATCGCCTCTGGTAGCAGTAAGATAAACAGTATTATTACCCACTGCCAATCCCCGCCCCTGACCATTGGACGCAGGAATTGTGCCGACTATCTGCACCATATCCCCGGTATCAATGTCAATAGAATAAAGACCTGATGTTCCATACTCGGTATAGCCGTAAAGCATATCGTCCACAGGGTTGTATCCCAGAGCGAAGAATCTGTAGCTGGTTCCTGTATAGGTGTCGATCTCAAAAGTCGCCTGGCCAGTCTGAGTGTTTATGGAGTAGATACCCTTTACAGAAGCAAAGTTAGAAAATCCCCACAATGTATCTCTTCCAAAAGCCAGACTCTGCATACTCTCACTGATTTCCGCAATAAATTCCGGTGACATACTCAAAGTAGCCTTATACAAGTCTGTGTTGAATTCACTGCTGCAAAGATAGAGGGTGTCCTCCGGGGTAGCAGCAGCCCCCAGTACATCAAAGTTGTAGTATTGTGTCCAAGTCACATCCGGAAAGCTGTCAAGCTCCGAAAAATAAGTGGGCGGTGCCCCTCCCTGAAGACCTGCAAACAACCCACCATTGGCTGCAGGAACAATTAACAGAGCCAGTACAAATGAAATCAAAAAACCTGAACGAAATGTTATCACAGCTTCCCCCTTGAAGAGATGAGTATCTGCTTACGGGTATTACCATCCCTTTATAAGTACTATCCGCAGCAACTTAAAACTATAGCTCGGGAATAGGGCAAGGTCAATTTCTCATCAACCGTGCAGCTGGTACAGAGTGGATAAACCTGCTTAGCACTTATTTAGTACTGATTCATCTTGTTCAGTTTTCTTGCTTTTTTCTCCATTCTTTTGAAAACAGCAAGCCCCAGTGCCATGTAGAAAATACTGTTGGCGGCTATGAACAGGTACCACCACCCGGGGAAGTTTGCACCCAGCACTATATGATTTCTTACCGCTGCGGCTCCTGCGATGAATGGCAGAAAAGCATATGGAGTCATGGGGTAGGTTGGCAGAAGCATCAGGCCGATAAGACCAAAGGAAAGAATTCCGTTCACTGAACTTATCTTCTTGTGTATCAAACCAAGTCCGCCCATCATAAAACTGATTCCCACAAGAGAGAGAGTGGACAGAAAAACCATTCCGTAAAGGTAGAGCAGATTGATCGTCATCCACCGGCCTGTGGCAGCCATGGAAAGGTAGAGCATGATCGTCATGATGATAAAGTTGAAAAGAATATTGACAATCGCCCGGAAGAAAAAGATACGGTGGGCACCAAGTGGAGAGAGATAGAGCTGTTCAAGGGTCCCTCGCTGAGACTCACTGAGAATCTCGCCACCGGTATTTCCAAGGGCAAGCATAGCACTGACCCACAGAATGTAGCCAACCAGCATGCTGTCCAGAGAATTACCCGTTACCCCTGAGCCACCTATGGTCTTTACTCCCCAGAACATACCCATGAAGATCAGAAATAACACAGCTACCATTGCAACGGTGTTGAACATGTATCTGCGGAGGCTCCAGTACATCATTCGTCCTTCAGCACCAAAGAGATTAAGTGTTTTCATTATGACTTCTCCCTGATAACCTCAAGGAAGATATCCTCCAGGTCATTCTCTACACTTTTGAAATTAAGCATCTTGATCCCTGACTCGTCCAGGGCAGTCAGCAGAGGAAGCAGATGATCCAGTGTCTCCAATTCAACTTTGAGGGAATTACCTGAGGTGGAAGTGGTACCCAGAGATGATACACTCTCAACAAGTGCTTCATGAGGTTTGTTCTGAAGATCAATTAGGAAATGTTTTCTGGCGAATTTCTCCTTGAGTGATTTCACAGTTTCGTGGGAGATGATCTCGCCTTTGCGGATGATAAGAATTCGCTTGCAGATGCTTTCCACAAAATCCATGTTATGGGATGTGATAAGAATTGTTTTTCCCTCCTTCTCAACCACATCTACCAGCCAGTCCATGATGGTTCTTGTGATCTCTACATCCAGCCCCAGAGTGGGTTCATCCAGTAGAAGGATCGCAGGGGCATGTATGAAGGCGCAGGCAAGGGCACACTTCTGCTTCATCCCTGCAGAAAACTGTCTTATCTCCTTGTTTGCCACATCGGTAAGTTTCAGACTTTCCAGAAGGTATTCTGCCCGATCTACAATGTCTTTTCTGGGAATACCCCTTATGCCTGCAAAGTAAGTAAGGTTTTCCATAGGAGTGAGATGCCAGTAGATATTTCTGGCACCTTCGAGAATTGCACCGACATTGGTCAGAATCTCATTTCTATTTTTCTTTACGGACAGACCGTTCACCTCAATTGAACCTTTGTCGAATTCGATCAAACCAAGGATGGATTTAAGAGTTGTAGTCTTGCCGGAACCATTCGGCCCGAGAATGCCAAGTATTTCCCCGGTACGCACTTCAAAGCTGATGTTATTTACCGCTGTTAAATCTGAGTAGGTCTTTGTAAGATCTTTCACCTGGATGCAGTTCTGTGGCACTGTTCTCCTCCCGGTAGATTTGATTCAAAAAGATAATCGAATTTACAAAAATACACAAATTTCTGTTAACTAATTTCTAAAACGCTTTACATTTTTGATTGCAGCACTATAGTTGTAACAGTTGATGCTTTGAGAGTGTCTTGTTTTTTCAAATGGTGAAGCAAAGGAGATAGAATGATCAAAAAAATGAGTGTTCTTGCTGGGCTTTCTCTTGTGATCCTGGCTGGATGCGGATATGAGGAAGGTCGCGAAGAGTCGGGAGAGATCAGTGACTCTGTGGAGCAGATGGTTGAATTGAGCATTGTTGGTACAATTGGAGTTGAGCTGGGTGACAGCAATTATGTACTTGGTTCTGTGCAGCAGATAGATCATGATCTTGGCGGAAACATTCTTGTTCTTGACCGCTCCGCATGTTGTGTTCGTGTCTATTCTCCAATGGGGGAATTCATCAGGCAGATATCTAATGAGGGCAGTGGCCCAGGAGAATTGTTGAATCCTATGTCTATGACCGTTGTGGGCGACGGAAGAATTTTTGTCGAGACTCCTTTCAGCGGTGGAATGCATGCCTTCACACCTGAGGGTGAATGGTTGGGTATTGTTACACCGTTTCACAATAATCCACCGATGAATACCATCGGAGCTGACAGTAATGCGTATGTTGCAATCAGACTAGTGGTTGCTCCTACAGAGAGCGGAGAGCTTGGTGTTACTACATTTATCGGTCGCTATGAGGAAACTGAAGATCCGGTAGTACAATACTGGGAATACGAATTTCCATTCGATCCGCAGAATCTCACAGACCTGCTGAAAAACACGATCATGGGACATGTTTTCACAGC
>JAGLQD010000294.1 GCA_023136985.1 Candidatus Sabulitectum sp.
TAGGCAGGCTCAACTATGCAGTTTTGTAACATTTGTGTCCTTCCAGTTGTCCTGATTCTGAAGACAATCGAATTAGGCAGAATACACAAATAATTACCGATTTCTTTTCATTCTGGAAACTGGTGTTATAGTTGTAAAGTGTACTGCTGAATGAGCATGTGAGAATGAACAAAGGAGGAAAGATGACTGCAAGATTTAGTGTTCTGGTTGCGTTTTCATTACTGATCTTAAGCGGATGCGGAAATGAAGAGGGAAATAGCGGGCCAGGTGAAATCAGTGATTCTGCTCCGCAGATGATTCAATTGAGCATTGTTGGTACCATTGGAGTCGAGCTGGGTGACAGCAATTATGTACTTGGTTCTGTGCAGCAGATCGACCACGATCTGGATGGGAACATTCTTGTTCTTGATCGTTCCGCCTGCTGTGTTCGGGTCTACTCTCCTATGGGAGAATTCATCAGGCAGATATCCAACGAAGGCAGTGGCCCCGGAGAGCTGCTCAACCCCATGTCAATGACTGTAGTGGGTGATGGAAGAGTATTTGTTGAAAGTCCTTTCAGTGGCGGTATGCATGCTTTTACAACTGAAGGTGAATGGCTTGGTCTTGTTACTCCTTTCACTAATAATCCGCCTATGAATACGATTGGTGCAGACAGCAATGTCTATGTTGCTATTAGGCTTCAGGTGCTTCCAGACGAGAGTGGTAATCTTCAAGTAAGTACCTTTATTGGAAGGTATGAGGAAACCGAGGAGCCTGTTGTAAAGTACTGGGAGTATGAATTCCCATTTGACCCGAATGACCTGACGGCCCTGTTGATGAACACTGTCATGGGCCACACTTTTACAGCTGACAGAGCAGGAAATGTTTTTATTGCAGAGCTTACAAGCGAGGAATATATTGTGCAGGGATTCCGCGCAGATGGTGAGTTGTTCCTTGAGATAGAGAAAGATGTTGAGAGTGTTGCGAAAACTCCTGAAGAAATTCATGACGAAGAGACATATGTAATAGCTTATCTTGAGAGCATTGGTGCTAGTGGAGTAGTGCTTGATTTCGATCCAAACCCATACAGGAACACAATCAGTGAGATCGAAGTGGATGGTGAGGACAGAATATGGGTTCGCAGGGGAACTGCTGTTGAGCCGGTATTTGATGTTTACAATTTCAGCGGTGAAAAACTCTTCACGGCTTCGGTTCCCGAGGCAGGTGATGATTCTGCTTTATGGGAGTTCAATATCGATGAACAGGGTATCATAGCCTATTCAATCAACCCTGAGCTTTTCCAGGAGATCTATATTCTTGAGTTACCTGAATAGATACTTTCAGGAATAGAACCAGCCGGTGTGTTGAGGCTCCGGCTGGTATATTTTGATCATCGGTACGGTTTATTCTAGTAGCATGTAAGTGTTTTGAGAAGGTCGGGTTTCGAGGGAGAATGCATGAACCAAAGACTGCCTGGAGATGTAGAAATACCATTGGAGGAGAGAAAAGCGCTTGTCAGAGAAATATCAGCTTTCTTTGAAGAGCAGTTTGAACAGGAATTGTCTGAATTCAGAGCAGAGATGATCCTTGATTTCTTTATTAAGAAGCTTTCACCAGTGGTTTACAACAGTGCTATTGATGATGCCAGGGCGTTTCTGGCAGAGAGTCTTGAAGAGATGGAATCAACTCTTTTTGCCAAGTCATCAGGAAGTCAATAATATTTGATTTTCTTCTGCTTCTGGTCTGTTACCCGCAGGCTTCCAGACAGACCAATCAATATCCATTTTAGTTCAATTAAGCGATTTGTCTTTATCCGGTATGCAGGCAGGGCTTGACTCGAATGAAGCAGTTCAGCCATTGTACGGGGCATACTGCATAAAAGGAGAGAGCATGATAATTGCAAACGTGTTGTTATCTCTTGTATTAACTCTACCGCATTTTGCTCTTCATGGAGGTCTGACGCAGAGTGATTCCCAGCGGAGTTCCGGTGCACAGAGGTTTTCAGCGGGAGAAGTGAACAGGAGCATTGCCGTTCCGCCTTGTAAGATCGGTGGAATAGACCAGTCTCTGTGAAAGAATGAAGGAGAATGTTATAGAAAATCAGAACAAAACACTGTTGTTCCTTCTTGTCTTTATCATGTTTTCTTTTATTGTTACTGGAATTGCTGCAGATGGAGCAGGCAGAGCATTCAACGGGTTTCTTGAGTTACAGTTTCGACCGGCGAGGCTCATCAGTGATTACATTAGTGAAGCAGGTATCGGCGCCTCTCTCATGAACGCAGCTGCAGTGGGGATCACAGGGTTGATCCTTATATTGATCGCTAAAGTTCAGCTGTCCGGTGCTACTTTTGCAGCGATTCTCACTATGATGGGTTTTGCACTTTTCGGTAAAACACCGGTTAATATTCTTCCCATTATTTTTGGTGTTTACCTTGCAGGGAAACTTGCAGGGAAAACATTCTCTGAATACCTGATAATAGCTCTGTTCGGAACAGCTCTGGGCCCTCTGGTCAGTATGGTAACAGTTGAGATGGGGCTTAGTGGCTTGTCCGCAGTTGCCGTGGGAACCGGTGCTGGAATTGCTACAGGTTTCTTGCTTCCTGCTATAGCAGTTTCAGTGCTTCACTTCCATCAGGGGTACAGTTTGTACAACATCGGGTTGACATGTGGCTTCTTCGCTCTGTTTGCAGCTTCTTTCTTTCGAGCAGGGGGGTATGAATTTGCGAGTTTGATGCAGTGGCATACAAGTGAATCAGTTATTCTCATGCTCATGGTTCCTGTTCTTTCACTGATATTGATTGGTACCGGCATTTTTTCCGCTGGAAAGAACAGCTGGAGAGATCTGCTTGCAATACAGAAGCATACAGGTAGACTGCCTTCTGATTTTATGGATCTTGAATCAGTTGGAGGCTCTTTGATCAACGCCGGTCTTATTGGTCTTGCTGGCTCTGCCTACATTCTGGTAATTGGCGGTGATTTTAACGGTCCGACAATTGGCGGACTGCTGACCATCATTGGGTTTGGAGCATTCGGAACACACCTGAGAAACTCATGGCCAGTGGTGGTTGGGGTGATTGCAGCATCACTGGTTTTCGGTAAATCTCTTACTTCCCCGGGAGTTCTTCTGGCAGTGATCTTCTGTACTACTCTTGCTCCTCTGGCAGGGGCATTTGGAATTATTACAGGTCTTGTTGCCGGATTCATACATCTGGTTCTTGTTCACCAGACAGGATCCTGGCAGGGCGGCATGAATCTGTACAACAATGGTTTTGCAGGCGGTCTTACCGCTACATTAATAGTTTCAGTAATAGCTTGGTATCGCTCCAGGAATTCAGATTTTAAATGACCAACTTTTTGGAGTAAATGATAATGAAAAGAAAAGATCTGATCCTTCATCTTATAGGTGAAATTTCCAATTTTCTTCTGGAGAGCGATCCCAGAAGGCTGGTTATCTCCCTCCACCAGGAGGAGAATGGGCTCCATCTCTGCATTCTTGATGAAAATACACATACAGAGGAGGAGCTGAGCAAAATAGAGCAGAAGTTAAACAGCAGGAAAAGACCTGAACTGGCTGGCTATTACGGCTCTATGACAGGCCACGATATGCTGGGAGCGTCCCGTCTCAATCTGCTTGGGTGGCAGGTGAAACACTGCGATGTATCGAGTATAGGCAGTGGTATCAAGATAGATATATGGCTTGGAGGCGATGCTTTTCAGAATGATCAGTTCACAATTCCAAAGACTGAAGACGAATAATGTCTTTGTATATTCTTTATCTGCTTCGCCCCCGGATCTGGATACTTCTGTTAATATTTGCTTTATTCAAATGCCAGTGAGATACATCCTCTCCAGCAACTCTTGCAGGTTCTGCATCGGCAGGCCCACTGAGTCAGAGTGGGAGTATGCCTGCC
>JAGLQD010000295.1 GCA_023136985.1 Candidatus Sabulitectum sp.
AATACTCTCAGCTTCCTGGAATCTGCGCCTCACATCCCTGTAGTAATCAAGTTCCTTCTCTGTGGGGTTTACTATTACATGGCCATGAGTGCCGTCCACTATCAGGATGTCTCTGGGGTTTATCTCTGAAGTGACACTTTGAAGACCTACAACTGCGGGAATTCCAAGAGCCCTGGCAAGAATTGTTGTGTGAGATGTTCTTCCACCCATATCAGTCACAAAAGCCAGAACCTGACCTGGCTTGAGACCGGCGGTTTCTGAAGGGTCAAGATCTTTTGCTACAAGAACAACAGGATGATCAAGATTCTTCAGCACTTCTTTTTCTGTTCCTGTGAGTTTCTCGATAACCCTTCGCCCCACATCTTTTACATCTGCAACTCTCTCTCGGATGTAAGGATCTGCCATAACTTCGAATTTTTCCATAACACCGCGCAATACAGTGCTTACAGAATACTCCGCATTAACTCTGTTGGAGAGGATCAGGCTCTCTACTTCTCTGTTAATGGTTGGATCCTGAAGAAGAAGAAGAAGGAATTCAAGAATCTGTCTTCCTTCCACAACATCTCCCATGGAGTCTGCTATGTTCTCAAGATCATGACGGACTGCAGAAATTGCCTGCTTAAACCGTGTTACTTCCTGATCAGCCTCATTGGCGGTATCAAGAGTTTTCCGGGCATGTTTCAACTCTTCGACTTTAAGCAGGAAAGCAGGTCCTATAGCGATACCATGCGAAGCTGGAATACCTTTAAACAGCATCAGATCATCTCTTCTCCGAAGCCGCTTTGTATGACTTCGATCAAAGCATCCACTGCCTGGCTTTCCTCAGTTCCACTTGCTGACACGGTTATTCTTGTTCCTCCGGAGGCAGCCAGGGTCATAACACCCATTATGCTTTTAGCATTTACTTTATCCGCTGGGCTTTCTACCCATACATCACAATCGAATTCTACAGCGGCTCTGACGATCAAAGCCGCGGGACGAGCATGTATCCCCAACTTATTTGGAACTGTTACTGTTTTTTCTGTCATAGCTATCCTTAAATCTTTTTCTGTTCATGCGTGCTATAAGTTTTCGATTAAGTCGCTCTGCTGATGTGCACCCAGTATCCTTTGCCTGTATATTCATCATTGCAGCCACTTCAAGAAGAAGAGTGATATTTCTTCCGGGAAGCACTGGTATCTCTACAAGCGGTACATCAACTCCCAGGATGGTCATAAATTTCTCTTCCAGCCCGGATCTGTCTGCTTCATCCACCAGGTCCGGGTCAAGAAGTCTGACCACAAGATCAACCGACTGCACTTCCTTTGTAGCACCTACGCCGAAAAGCTCTGCAATACTCACAAAACCAATTCCACGGATCTCCATATGAAAACCAATCAGAGAATCTCCTGTACCAGTAAGGCGGTTTACTGCCTTTCTGACCCTGACAAGATCATCAGCTACCAGCCTGTGCCCACGCTCCACCAGACCTAGAACCGCTTCACTTTTCCCGATTGCGCTTCTTCCCATCACAAGCAGTCCTTCACCGTAAACATCAACAAGCGTTCCATGCAGCGAAATGTGGTGGGCAAAAACCTCCCCAAGAAAATCAGTCAACTCATGGATCAGCGGAGTAGTGTCCTCCGGGGAAAGAAATAGAGCTGTCTCTGTTTTTTTTGCAGCATCAACCAGTTCAACCGGCGGAGAAAGACCTTTTGTTACAATACTGCACACAACAGGAAAATCGTAAACATTGTTTACAGCCGCAACTCTGTCTTCTTGAGATAACTGATTGAGAAGAGTTATATCGGTCTCGCCGAATATCTGAATCCGATCATACATGAACTTGTATGTGTAGCCGGAAAGACAAAGACCGGGTCGGCTTATGTCCGGGGATACAACCATACGGTTGTATCCCCGAGTATCTGTTATGTCTTGAAGGGACAATCTCTTTCCAAGATATTCATGCATAACACCCACAGAGAATATCTCTGGATCCGGATATCGATCCTGCACTGTCTACTCCTTGCGAGCAAGTTCAACCACCTGAGTGGCTCCGGTGGAGGTTCTGTAAGCAGCGCTGAAACAGTCTGTTTCCGTGTTGAAGAATATAAGGTTATCGTCAGAGCCGCTGACCTCGAATTCCGTCATTGCAGCATTTGTGGAAAATCTCTTAAGCTCTGCTGCATCCTCAAGAAGAACCGGTACGGTGAGCTCTGATGGCTCTGCTGCTACATACCAGGCACCTGAGATGAGATTATTTCCATTCTTTATCCTGTGGGGGTGGTTGTGATGAGTTTCTTTAAATTTTTTCAGTTGCCTCTCAAGAGAAGAGACACAGTCATCAAATGAAAAATACATATCATGCCCCTTGGATCTGGAATCAAGTCTAAGCCTGTCTCCACGAAGCTGGACATGGGATCTACTAATTCCGGAGGATAGATCAAGAATAACATGGACATTATCGATGCCGTCATAAAACTTGCCCATAACAGACAATTTTTCATCAACATGCTCCCTGAGGGAATCGGTAATTTCAAAGTGCCTCGCGCTGATCTCGATGTTCATTGTAACTCCTTTCATGTTAAATGGAAGCTAAATTAAATACCGCCCTCCCGACCTAACGGGAAAAGCGGCTACAGAAGGTATTGCTTCCAGTCTCACATTAGGATAATAGCCTCCTCTGCTCAGCCGGTCAATGGCCATCCCTGTTTACCGTGGTCTCTTCAATCGTTATTTTCAGGGCTACAAATACTCAACTGATATTCGCAATGAAAGGAATAATTTTGCAGGATTACACTGAACTGCGTGAACTTGGTTTTCGTGGGGGCCTGGAGACCCATCAGCAGCTTGCCACAGCAGGAAAACTATTCTGTCGGTGTTCTACAAAAATAAGAAATGACGAACACCACCAGGAGATACTTCGCCACATGCGTCCTACTTTAAGTGAATTCGGGGAGTACGACGGAACTGCTCTCATGGAGTTCAAAACAAAGAAACAAGTACACTACCTTCTTTACAACGACTCGGTATGTACATACGAAATGGATGATACACCGCCGTTCCAGGCCAACCCGGAAGCGATTAACTCTGCCCTGCAGCTTGCTATGATGTTCAACATGTCCCTGGTTGACGAACTGCACATCACCCGTAAACAATACCTTGACGGTTCGATCCCAACCGGTTTTCAGAGAACTGCAATTGTTGGAGTAAATGGAGTGATACCTTTTCTCGGCAGAGACCTTCATTTCATTCAGATGAGTATGGAGGAAGACGCGTGCAGAGAAGTGTCCGACATCGGCCACCATGTTGTCTATCGAACTGATCGTCTTTCAATTCCCCTTGTAGAACCTGTAACTGCTCCTGAACTGTACACTCCTCTTGAAATGGCCATTGCTGCAAAACTTATCGGTGAAACAATGCGTTCCACCCATCTGGTAAGAAGAGGCATCGGCTCAGTGAGGCAGGATGTCAATGTCTCTATCAGAGGCGGTACTCGAATAGAGATAAAGGGCGTAGCAAAGATCGGTTACATTGAATCCCTTTCAAGGATCGAAGCTTACAGACAGAAAGCACTTCTTGACCTGCGCCATGAATTGCGAACTTCCGATCTGACAGCCGCCCACTTTAAACCTGAGTTTACTATGCTGGAAAAGATCCAGACCGAGGGTGAGGGATTTGATCCTGATCAGCTTGATTCCAGAGGTCACAAGGCAGCCTTGATGATCCTTCCAGGATTCAAGAAGCACATTCACTGGCCCACCCAGCCTGGACTGTCTTTTATTGATGAATTACGCGGAAGAGTCCGGGTTATCGCCTGCCTGGAATACCAGCCTGTACTTCAGTGTGCAACAGACACCCTGAGGTCACATATGAATCTTTCACCTGAAGACGCTGCTCTTGTTTTTGCCGGCCCTGAAGAGGATCTTGAAACTACTGTTAAAGAGATATGTATCAGAATAGAAGAAGCTTTCCAGGGCATACCTCCTGAGACAAGACAGGCTCTTTCCGGGGGGAATACAGATTTTGAGCGAATTCTGCCTGGTGCTGACAGAATGTATCCTGACACAGATCTCCCCCCTCAACCCATTCCCGCAGATACATTCACCAGACTTCAAAAACTTCTACCTGAAAAACCATGGGAAAGGCGTGAAGTTTACCAGAAACTCGGGCTCAGTGATCACCTGATCGATCGCCTTCTGAACCTTGAGCTCTGTGATCTGTACGATAACCTTCTTTCTACCTGCGAGCTAAGACCGGCTCCTCTGGCAAGCCTGCTGGCAGATCGAATGAGAGGCTCAAGAAGAGCCGGTTTCGACTGGATGAAGACACTTAAAGAAGAAGGAATACACAATACTATTGTCTGGTGCTCTGAAAATGGTGTTACAGCCAAAGGATCATGGCATATTCTTGACTGGATGTCAGAAAATCGCGGGTTTACACCGGAAGAAGCGTTCAAGGCGGTAAAACCTGCCTGAACCGGGAGGATGATTTGAGAATTGATATCCTCAAAGCTCTGATTGAGAATTCCACCCTGCTGGTGGTGGCCTTTCTTTTTCTCACCAGATTATCAAGGTGGGGAACTGGAAGAAAGCCAATCAGGGACAAGATAATCCACGGGGTTGTTTTCGCTCTCTGCGGATTCCTTGCTATTCTTTTCAGTGTAGAGGTTCTTCCAGGTGTTCTAATTGATATGCGAACTCCAGTGCTGGTTACAGCAGCTTTCACCGGGGGACCTCTGGCGGGGATCATTGCAGCAATTCCACTTCTTTTATACCGATTACTTACAGGTGGAGTTGGAATGGGCCCGGGAATGGGCATAATCCTTTCCGCTTTCGCCTT
>JAGLQD010000296.1 GCA_023136985.1 Candidatus Sabulitectum sp.
AAACTCCAGACCAAGGCCATTTACTGAAAGCAGCATTAGTTTGGTACCTCCGAGGTTATTTCCATCGGTTTGAATTGCAGGTAATCAGCAGAGGCAATTCGGTATTGTACACCTTTGTGTACCATGTTTACCTTATCAGACCAGTTGCCGTGAAGGTGACCATAAATACAGAGGCTGACTCCGGCATCCGCAAGATATTCAGCGAACTCGCTGGGTTTACCTTCGGTTACAGGTGGAAAGTGCATCATGTAAACCAGTTTCTGCCCTGAGGCTCTTAACAGGATAGCCTTTTCAATGGCTATCTTCATTCTTCCCAGCTCTCTCTGATAAAGTCTTGTATCTTCCGAAGGCTTGAAGCCGTCCCAGACAGGAGTATTCCACCCTTTGCTTGCAGCAAGAATGAACTCTCCGCAATCTACTGCATTTCGTTGCAGTACAGTGATGGAAGACCCTACAAAAGCAGAAACTTTGCTGAGGGAACCCCACCAGTAATCATGATTGCCTCTACTGATATACTTTTTTCCGGGAAGCGAATCCAGAAAATCAAGATCAGGTTTTGCCTGTTCAAAGTTTATTCCCCAGGAGATATCCCCGGGAACAAGAACTATATCAAGCTCCCCAACAGTATCGTTCCAATTCTTTTCTATCTTTTTCCAATGATCCTTCCACAAGTTTCCAAAGATATCCATGGGTTTTTCTACAGCAAAACCCAGGTGAAGATCTGCAATGGTAAATACCTTCATAGAACCCACCTTTCTATTGCGGTGGCCACCGCATTGTTCTGATTGGAAGGAACATTCTCAAATTCACACAACAAGGGTTCCGGGGCATTACTGGAAATATAGGACTGTTTTGCCCAGCGAAGCATCTGGATGTCATTCCAGTCATTGCCAACCGCAGCAGTGAATTCAAGTGGTATGTCAAGTTCTTTTCTGATCATCTCGCAGGCAGAAGCCTTGCTGACCCCCTTGGCAAATACTTCGATCCAGACGGTTTCGTGGTCTATGGGGCTGGTCACCCTTATGATTGAGAACTTGTCGCCAATGGTTTCCTGTAGTGCTGAAAGAGCGTAATCCGCCTGATCAGGCTGGACAAACCCCATGACTTCCGTTGAAGGTATTCCAGGATCAGTAATTTTGTTTGAAAAGGCACGGAAGCAGGCAAGTCGTTTTTTAAAATCGAGACAGTGTTTTCCATCCATCCAGTAAAGAATATGTGCATCAGGAAAGGTTCCCTGAATGGAGGTGTCTGTAATTCCTTGCTCAGCGAAGGCACGGTGTATAACTGCGGTATCATCGGAGGAAAGAATTCTGGACATCGTGACATTTCCTGCAGAGTCAAGTATTCCTGCACCGGAAGACAAAACATACCAGTTCATAGGAAGTTCCATCTTGCCGAGGCATTTCTGCAGAGACACTGGGCTTCGCCCTGTTGCGAGCACAACGGCACAACCCTTTTCTCGCAGAGATTCAAGAGCAGATATGTCCCTGGCACTGAATGTGCCGTCATTCCGGAGCAGGGTGCCGTCCAGATCCGTGGCAAAAAGTGAAGTCTTTTTCATAGAGGGTAATATATTCCTCCTTCAACATTTATGGAGGAAGAATGAGAAAGCTTGCAGTTTTTGATCTGGACGGCACTCTGCATCACACTGAACATGCTCTGGCTCCGGCAATTGCCAGAGCTGCTAAAGATGTCACTGGAAATGAGGAACCTCCCTACAGTTTGATTAATTCCCTTTACGGAGAACCTCTTGAGGTATTCTGTAAAGTTCTTGCGGGATCAGATGAGCCCGCAGTATGTAAAGTATTTACTGACAGGGTCAAGTTTCATCAGGCGATCACACTGCCGTTAAAAGGGAAATTGTACCCGGGAGTAAGAAAGATGCTTGCCGATCTGCAGTCTATGGGTTTCGACCTTGCAGTTTTGTCAAATGCGCATACTGATTACATTGTTCTTGTGACTGAAACCTTGGGAATAAGAGATTTCTTCAGAAATTTAACTGGAAGAACAGAAGAGGCCTCAAAGACATCCAGACTGTCTGAGATGAGCAGGAATTATGATTTCACTGTGATGACTGGAGATCGATACCATGACATACAGGCAGGGCTGGAGAATTCCTTTCCAGTTATCGCATGTTCGTACGGGTATGGCTCTGAAGAGGAATATCAGGGGGCAATCTCTGTTAACCATGTGAAGGAAATTGTTCCCCTAATCAAAAAGATGGTTATCAGGTAAACCTGAAAACCGCTACTACTTTGCCGGCTACACGAATACTGGCACACGCAGATCCGTGAAATTCCATGACCTTGTAGTGGTCGTTTGCAGGAACCAGTCTTATTGTGTCTCCTCTGTGGTAGAATTTTTTCACTGTTGCTTCATCGTCAACGAGAACAACTGTCACTGTGCCTTCCTCTACGAAAGGGACTGGTCTTACAAGAACGAAATCTCCATCCAGGATGCCCTCATCGATCATGCTGTCGCCATGAACTTCAAGCCAGAAGATCCCTTCGATACCGTGAAATCTTTCCGGAACGGGCATGCGGCCTTCCTCGTTTTCCTCAGCAAGTATCGGCAGCCCCGCTGCAACCCGACCAATAACCGGTGCCTGGTTGTCTGCAGTTCGTCTGCCAAAGCTGGCTCTATGCGGCGGCAGAGATAGAGCCCGGGCAGACCCGTCCTTTCTGTTCAGGTAACCCTTATCTACGAGCCTGTCAATGTGACCCTTGACGCCCTTTGTGCTCTTCAGGTTGAAGGCGTGCTGAACTTCCCTGATGGAAGGGGGATACCCCTTGTCTTTTATGAAGGATTGAATGAAATCCAGAAACTCTTTCTGCCTTGCTGTCAGGTCTCCATACATGTAAACACTCCTTTCGGGAAACATGTGTTTACTATAAAGGCCACAGTACTGGCTGTCAAGAAGACTCCGGCAGATCCTGTAAGTGGTTTAGGGCTGGCTGGTAATTGAGGCTACTCCAGCAAATTGCTGTAAGTAGTTAAGGGCTGGTTGGTAATTGAGGCTACTCTAGCAGATTGCTAAAATAAATCATATAAACCGCAATTCGCTGAGCCAGGTCATCGTTAGAACCATCGGTGTAAAGAATTACACTGAAATTAAGAGCCTCAACAGTGCCATCATTTCTGATAATGGCCACATCTCGAAAACGATGGTTTTTCAGCCTTCCATCTGATGTCAGCTCAAAGATCCTGTCTTCAAAGCTGTCAAGAAACTCATTTTCTTCAACATAGCCCAGGGTGTTAAAACTGGCATCCTCGATCCTGAATCTGTCAGTATCTTCTTCGTGTATAATTCTACCCAGTGGCAGGAAGGATGCGTCTTCAATTCTTCCATCTTCCCGGATGTAGGCAATTGTGTCATAACCACTATCTTCCAGGCGCAGATGTCCGGCGGATACAGCGGTGGTCAGAAGAAGCAAAACAACTATAATTATTTTATTCAAAATGAGATTCTCCCTTGTTTCAATTATATTGAACCTATACATTCTCTAACGCGGAGGCGGGTGTCAAGTCCTATCATGCTATTATTGTTCACTGTGGTGATATCAACGCTCTTGGACCCTCTGCCGCTCGATCTGAATTCAGCATCGGAAGAAGAGCTTTGCAGGTTAAGTGGTATTGGCATTTCAACAGCTTCTGCTATAGTGGAGTATAGAGAAACCATATCGTACTTCGCTTCTGTTGATGAGCTTGTTTTCGTATCAGGGATTGGTCCTCTTACGGTTGAAAGGCTGCTTCCCTATATATCAGTGACAAGTGTGATTGCGTCGCCGGATACTGCACATTTTTTGAATGAGGGTTTACTCTCCGATACATTGCTCACTGTAATTTTCCTGGATATAGGTAATGGTGATGCCATCGTGCTTCACACCGAAGAGAGTACATGGCTTATTGATGGAGGGCCTCCAGGTAACGGTGCGATTAGAGCACCAGTGGTTCAGCGTTTGAGAGAAAGTGGAATAGACAGCCTGACAGTTGTTGCCTTCACTCATCCGCATGCGGATCACATCGGCGGATGCAGAGACGCTCTGGAAGTTTTTCACTGCAATACGCTGATCGACCCGGGAATAGACCACGCTTCTCCTGTGTACGAGGAACTGCTTCAATACGCTCTGGATTCCGGTTGCGACTATTCTGTTCTTGCAAATGGAGATATGTGGGATCTTTCCGAAGAGGTGTCAGTTGAAGTGGTCTGGCTTGAAAGAGGAGCTGGCAGCCCGAATGAGGCTTCAGCAGTTTTTCTGGTCACCTGCGGCAACTTCACTCTTCTTCTTACAGGTGATATCGAGAATGAAACCATCATGAGAATGACCCCGTTTCAGACACCTGTAACGGTTATGAAAGTTCCTCATCACGGTAGTAGAAGTTCCCTGTTTCCTCCCTGGTTCAGAAAAACATCACCTCAATTCGCGATATTCTGCTGTGGTAGGAACAACCCATTTGGCCATCCTCACAGGGATGTTCTGGAGGGTTGGGAAACCGCAGGAGCGGGAATCTTGCGAACTGATCGCCAAGGCAATATTTTCCTATACACTGATGGAGAGTCTATCAACTTTAACAGTTCCTTCTTTCACTGAGAGCAAAAATGAGAACAGGTTCACGAATAACTCCCTATTTGTATATCTTGCCAGCACTTATCATTGTGATATGTTTTAGAACAATTCCGATTCTTGCTAGTTTTACAGCTTCATTTGCCGATTACGACATTGGAGGCTTTCACGGTTTTGTTGGTTTTTCCAATTATGAAAGAATGTTTACCGATGCGAGATTCTGGAATAGTGTGAGCAATACAGTGTTTTTTGTTCTTGGTGTTGTTCCTGCGGGAATTGCAATTCCGCTTCTTCTTGCAATGCTTCTTCGTGGAGATCTCAGAGGCAAGGCTTTTTACAGAACTATCTATTTTCTTCCTGTGGTTACCTCGGCTGTTGCGGTATCTGTTGTATGGACATGGCTCTTTAAACCGGAAGCTGGCCCGATCAACGGGGTTATCATTGCTCTGGGGGGAGACCCTCTTATGTGGCTCCGTGAGCCACGGGGGATATTCGAGATGATGGTTTCTCCTCTGGGATTGAAGCCGGAAGGAATCTTTGCCGGTCCCAGCCTTGCTCTGGTCTCTTTAATGATAGTCAGCGTGTGGAAGAGTATTGGGTATAACACGGTTTTGTTTCTTGCAGGGCTCGAGAATATTTCAAACACCTACTATGAAGCAGCCAAGCTGGATGGTGCTGGAAAATGGGGAACATTCCGTCATGTTACATGGCCTCTGCTTTCCCCTACGACCTTCTATGTTCTTATTATGAGTACTATTGCTTCTTTTCAAACTTTTGCTCTGGTTTATGTGATGACCCCACCTCCCGGTGGAGGTCCGCTTGGAACCACGAATGTCATAGTGTTCTATCTTTTCCAGAAAGCCTTTGACCGCTTCGACATTGGTTATGCCAGTGCTATCAGTGTTTTCCTGTTTATTGTGCTTCTGTTTCTTACCATTATTCAACGGCGGGTTGGGGAAAGACGGGTGCACTACTCATGAGATCAGGACAGATTATCAAACAGGTACTTTTACTTGCAGGCGGCATCATCATGCTTATGCCTTTTCTCTGGATGATTTCCACCAGTCTTGAACAGGGTGGTCTTCATAACTATGTGGAAGCATGGAACAGAGTGCCCTTCGGTACATACTTCCTTAATACACTCATTGTAACCAGTCTGACTCTTATCGGCGTGTTGATAACCAGCTCTCTGGCTGCCTATTCATTCGGCACTATGGAGTACCCGGGTCGGGACAAGTTATTTCTTCTATTCCTTTCCACAATGATGGTTCCTCAGCCTGTTTATCTTGCACCGAGCTATGTCATTCTTGCCAAACTGGGCTGGGTGGATACATACCTGGCTTTGATTGTTCCATGGCTGACGAATGTTTTTAGTATTTTTCTTCTCAGGCAGCACTTCATGACTCTTCCTAAATCACTTTATGAAGCAGCAAGGCTGGATGGCTGCAGCAGATTCGGCTATTTATGGAGGGTTGCCCTGCCCCTTTCCAAGTCTGTAATTGCTACCATTATGCTTTTCAATGTTATCGGCTCATGGAACAGTTTCATGTGGCCACTGGTGGTGACTCATTCAGAAAAATTGAGAGTTCTTCAGGTGGGACTGAGTTACTTTAATCAGGAGCAGTCCAGCAATTATCAATTGCTGATGGCAGCATCCACTTTCAGTATTCTGCCTCTGCTTTTCCTTTTTCTGCTGGCCCAGAAGCATCTTGTTGCAAGTTACTCCCGTTCCGGGCTTAAGGATTGATTTTGAGTATTTTTCTGCTGGTAGCCTGTCTGTGCAGTCTTTCGGAAGAGGTTGAATCCTTGATGGATGATTACGGGTTTGTCGGTTACTCTTCTCAGTGGAGCAGGGGTTTATATTTGCACATGAATGAGCCGTACACTTTTTTGATATATCCGGGGATTAACCTTGAGGGTGTTCTTTGCGGTGTTGGTGGTGATGCGGTTTTTGATCTTCAGATGGAACTCCATGGGGGCGGTCTGAATATTATAGATACAGAACCCGATGATTTGCCGGTTCTGAGGTTTGTTACGGGGTCTGGATCAGTGGCGTACAGTGTGACGGTGACTGCAGTGGATATGCTTTACGGTGTGACTGCAGACAGTGTTTATGTATTTTTTGCAATGAGACCTGTCGTGGTGAAAATAGAGAATTCAGTTCCGGGTGAGCCGGACTTAGCAATAACAGGAGAGTAATATGAAACTGACTTGTACTCTGGCATTATTTTTGATTCTTTCGGCTAGTGCCGGCGGAACAACAGGCTTCACTTTTCTTCAGGTTCCCGCAGGGGCCCGTGCAGTAGCAATGGGAGGAGCATTTACAGCAGTTCCCGGAGATCCAATTTCTCTGTATTGGAATCCAGCTGCTTCGGCAATGATATCAGACAGTAAGCTGACCACCACTTATACCAGTTACATGATGGATATGCAGGCTGGTTTTGTCGGCTGGGTCAACCCCAGAGAGAGCAATGTAATTGGAGTCTCTCTTAACTACTTCTACGGTGGAGAATTTGACCGGACTACAATGGAAAACCCTATGGGTACAGGAGAACAGTTCTCTTCCAATAGTATGGCCCTGGCAGGCACATGGGCTAAAGGTTTAACAGAAACCATTTCTCTTGGAGTAACTGGCAGGTTTATATACTCTCAGATTGACAGCTACAATGCCAACGGGTTCAGCGTTGATCTTGGTGGAATGTATTGCTCTTCCGCTATTCCAGGTTTTACAGGAGCTCTCGTTCTTAGAAATGCTGGAATTCAGACAAAGGCCTTTCACACTGAGAACGATCCAATGCCAACAGAGATAGCAGCAGGAGTATCTCAGTCTTTAATGGATGGAAACCTTCTTATAGCCGCAGATGCCACTATGCCGTTTGAAGGAGATTTTGATTTTGCAACCGGCGTGGAATACAAACCTATTGAAATGCTGGCTTTAAGAACCGGTTGGAGTCTTTCTGCAAAAGACACTGCTGATAACGCAGGTGGCGGCTTTGTGGATGCCATGGGTTTTGGAATGGGAACCCGGTACAATCAGTTCTCTCTTGATTATGCCTGGAAGCCCTTTGCTGACCTTGGAAACACACACAGAATATCCCTGGGAGTAGACATATAGCAGAGAGTTGACTATTTCTTCTGCTTACACTATGTTTGCTCCTCAGTCGCGGGGTGGAGCAGTCCGGTAGCTCGTTGGGCTCATAACCCAAA
>JAGLQD010000297.1 GCA_023136985.1 Candidatus Sabulitectum sp.
GACAACTGATCACTCTAAGCTATTTTCAGGAGCTTTCCTCTGTTGAAGTAGCCGAGGTCATGGAGATACCTGCCGGGACTGTTAGAGTGTATCTTCTAAGAGCGAGAACGAAACTTAAAGAAATATTGAAGGAGAGAGAAAATGAACTCCTGGGGTAACGACAGACTGGAAGAAAAGATCGATGAGATGCTGACTTCCAGCGTCAGCCGCGGATCTGAACCGAGAGGCTTCAGTGTTAGATTTATGCCTAGCCGTCCTCTGTTCCCATGGATGTATGTGGTCTATGTACTGGCTGCAGCAGTTGTGCTTGGCTTCTTCATGGCACAGTGGCTGGGTGGGCAGGACCTTGAAAATATCGACTATGTATCTGTGTTTTCATTTGAAAGACTGTCCGGTCTCCTGTCCGGTGTATCTACCGTGGGTTTGATATCCGGTCTGGCTATAATACTGGGGCTTGGCGGAGCGATCTTAACATTCCTGCCTGAAAAGCAACAGGGGCTAAGGCACTTATTGTAACATGCATTGGATCTGCTGAACTAATTGTCTGTAAGCTTTTCCAGCTCTTCTGCATCCGCATTATCTCGAAGACGTTCCGATGATTTTTTGATCTTGATAAGGTCTGGACGGTGAATGATGTTCACCTGTATTCCATCCAGAGTGATCTCTTTCCTGTTTAAGAAGATAGTTTCATTGCTGACGCCTACAAGGTGTGTTAACAGATCGATCCTGTTTGGCTCAACCCCAAGATGTATTGCCGTTCCTTCTTTTTCAAATAGTCTCTGAGGTATTCCGACATTACCAAAACCGAACTCCTGTAATGCACTCATTATTCTTATTGCGTTCTGTACTGTCGCCAGGACGCACTCCGGTATTGGTTTCGTTGCGTTCTGTACTGTCGCCAGGACGCACTACGGTATCGGTTTTGTTGCGTTCTGTTTTGAAGGATAGAGCAGAAAATCAATATCCTGAGTCATTCTGGAATAGCCATAGTAGTTTACAGCAAAACCACCTGCAGGAGCATAGACAACCTCATGCTTGTGAAACAATGAAATGAGATCTTTCATATCAGTGGAGAAAAACATTTGTTAGTTACCAGTTGATTCTTCGTGACGACCTTCTCAATGGGTTTTGTTGCCCAGTCCGGCCCCCACCTGCGTTCCTGCAGAATTGCAACTTAATGCAAATGACTCCGGTTTGTGGGAGGGGTTGCACCCCGTACTATACTTACCGATACAACATCCGCGCACTTACTTAAACCTTAAAACAAGGAAAAGAAATGAAAAAGATCCTGTTTCTCACTCCAGTGCTGATACTGATGCTTCTTGCATGCGGCGAAGGCGAAGCTCCAGTTGCTGCAGAAGAAATTGAGGTTCCATTTGTGGAGCCGGAGCATGTCAGCTCTGATAATGCTGAAAGGCTTATTCCAAGAGAAGTTTTATTCGGTAATCCGGAAAAGATCGGTCCGCAGCTCTCACCGGATGGAACCATGATAGCATACATTGCACCGGCTGAAGCCGTGCTTAACCTGTGGGTCATGAACCGTGATCTTTCCGAACCCAGACAGCTTACATTCGATACCAACAGAGGAGTTACAAACTACTTCTGGGCAGAGAATGGTATTCACATTCTGTACATGCAGGATGAAGCAGGTGAGGAAGACACTCATGTTTACAGACTTGATGTTGCAACAGGAGATGTGGTTGACCTGACTCCATTTGAGGGTGTTAAGGCTTACGTCAGTGCAACAGACAGGAATCAGCCAAACACGATCCTTATTGAGACCAATGACCAGAATCCCATGTTCTTTGATGTTTACACATGCGATCTGGAAACAGGCGAGCTTGCAATGATTGCAGATAACCCCGGTACAGATGAAAATGGAGACATGGTTCTTGGATTTATGCCTGATGAGGACATGAACATCAGGATGTACTATGCCATCAATTCAGACACCGGTTTCATAACAGTATACCATCGCTGGGATGAGGACTCTGCCTGGGAAGAACTGGCAAGCTTTTCATCCAATGATGAATGGGGTCCAAGAAGGTTTACGAATGACGGCACTGGTATTTACCTCACATCCAATCTGGAATCCAACATTTCCGCTTTCTACTACATGGACCTGGCCACTGGTGAGCAGACATATATCACATCGGACTCTTTGGCGGATGTTGGCAGTATCGGCTTTGATCCCCACACAGGAGAGCCCAGATCTGTTTCCTTCAATTACCTGAGACGCAGGCGTGAGATACTTGATGAATCCATAGTCGCTGATATGGATTTCCTGACTGAATTCCATGAAGGTGATTTCGGGACTGCCTCAAGAGACAATGCTGACAGCACCTGGATAGTGGTTTACTACACCGTAGACAACCCGGCTGTGTATTTCCTTTATGACAGAGCAGACCAGACAATGCTGGAGATATTTACTGCAATTCCAGCTCTGGCGGACTACGATCTTGCTGCAGTTGAACCTGTAGAGATAACATCAAGAGATGGTTTCATCCTTCCAAGTTATCTTACTCTTCCAGATCATGAATTCTATGGAGAAGGTCCTTTCCCTACAATTATGTATGTACACGGTGGTCCGTGGGCTCGTGACTACTACGGTTATGATCCTTTCACTCAGCTTTTTGCAAACAGGGGTTTTGCTGTTCTTCAGGTTAACTTCCGCGGTTCCACCGGCTTTGGCAAGGAATTCCTTAATGCCGGGAATCAGGAATGGGGAAGAGCCATGCAGGATGACATTACTGATGGTGTGAACTGGGCTACCGAGAATGGCATAGCTGACCCGGAGCGGGTAGTTATTCTTGGCGGATCCTATGGAGGCTATGCGACCCTTGCCGGTGCTGCTTTTACCCCGGAACTATACTGTGCTGCAGTAGACTTCTTCGGACCTTCCAATCTGAATACATTCATGGAAACAGTACCACCTTACTGGAAGCCTCTTAAAGCCATGATGGATATCAGAGTAGGTAACCCGGAGGATGAAGCAGACAGGGCCATGCTGGAAGAAGTTTCTCCTGTGAATTTTGCAGAGAACATGACAATGCCAATGTTCATCGTTCAGGGCGAAAATGACCCCAGAGTGGTTATTGAAGAGAGCGATCAGATGGTGGCTGCCCTTAGAGCCATCGGTACAGAAGTTCTCTATGTTGTTTACGGTGAAGAAGGCCACGGTTTTGCCCACGAGGAAAACCGTCTTGACTTTGCCGGCAGGGTAGAGGAATTCCTCTTCCTGAATGTTCCCGGCGTTGAGTGCGAGCTCTTTGCTCCTGTTGAGGGCGCAACTACCAGAATAGAGTAGTTGGATCTTCGATTTCAGATACACATCTAAGCGGAAGGCCGGGCAGAATACGCCCGGCCTTCTAAGTTGAAATCCCCCTTATAAACACACCAATGGCTGATGAGATCTGCTCTGAGATCTGGAGGTCTGTTGGATTTCCATCATTAACAAAGAGAGCGTGTACAGTGTTTCCCGACTTGTCCACGGCAAGAAGATTGTCATTGATCAGTAACGAAATGCCATGAACGAGAGCCCAGGCAGTATTTATAGTCACAGCTGTCTTTTCCGATGAATTCATACTGCTTAGAATCTCTTTTGCTCCAGTGTAGGCCTTGGATGCTGCTTCAAGTAGCTCTTCGGATACAGGTAAACTGAATATTTCTCTGCTGAACATAAGTCTGTAGAGTTCAGGATTCCTCGTGGCAAAAGAAATGTAGCGTTCCATAACGACGTTTAAGGCTATTTGAGGAATTTCATCATTTGAGGTCTCCTCGAATGAACTACTCATTTTTCTGAATCCTTCTGCAGCCACAGCTGCCAGTAGAGCTGCTTTATTCACAAAGTGTCTGTATGAGGCTGCCTTTGAAACACCTAGAGACTTGCCTAGCTTTCTCAGAGTAATGGAATCTATACCCTGTTCGCACAGAACTCTCGTTGCTTCAATGATCAGCTCTTCTCTCAGATTGCCATGATGGTAAGACTTATTATGCATTTGGAAACTCCCCGTTTCTTAGAGTACCAAAACATTGCTTGGTATGTGAACCATGTCAACATGGTATTGACGAACCGCACACTGCTATGTTGACAGTGTCCACATAGTTTCCTATGTTACCACCGCCAACATGAGCAGGTTCACTAACCCTTGGGAGGGAAACTTATGAAATCAACAATGCCTCAGCTGGAGATCGGATCACTTAAAGCTAAATTACCAATAGTTCAGGGAGGAATGGGAGTTGGGGTTTCTCTTTCAAAGCTGGCTTCGGCAGTAGCTGATGAGGGTGGTATTGGAGTTATCTCAACCGCAGCAATCGGGCGGATTAAACCTGATTCAAATGAGAGCGATTCTGCTATTCTAAGAGAGGTGATAAGAGAAACTAAAGGGATGACAAAGGGAATATTCGGCTTGAACATTATGATGGCCATATCCGATTTCAGTGAGCACTTGAAAGTGGCAATTGAGGAAAAAGTGGCGGTAGTATTTGTCGGAGCTGGGTTACCTCTAAGAGTACCGGAAATAATCTCTGTGGACCGGGCAAGAGACTGTTTTACAAATTTAGTGCCAAAGATATCCTCTTCTCGAGCAGCGCAGGCAATTTGCAAATTCTGGGATAGGCACTATTCTATTGCTCCAGATGCTCTGGTACTCGAAGGGCCAAAGGCAGGCGGGCATCTGGGATTCAGTATGGAAAATATTACAAATCCCGATTTTAGCCTTGAAGTTCTGCTGCCTGAAGTGATAAGAGTAATTGCACCATATGAGCAGAAGTATGGCAGATCTATTCCAGTAATTGCCGCAGGAGGAGTCTACAGTGGAGAAGACATACATAAATTCATAGAAATGGGTGCCCAAGGCGTAAAAATGGGGACAAGGTTTGTAGCCACAAACGAATGTGATGTCGATTCAAACTTCAAGCAGGCTTATGTAGACTGTACTGAAGAGGATTTGATTTTGATCAACAGTCCTGTAGGACTTCCGGGAAGGGCGATAAAGAGTAAGCTGTTAGACGACATAAGCAGAGGATTAACTAAACCATTGAACTGTCTCTGGAAGTGTTTAAAAAGCTGCGACTTAAAGCAAGCTCCTTACTGTATCGCAGAAGCGTTGAGCAATGCAAGAAACGGTGATCTGGTAAACGGATTTGCTTTTGCAGGAGCCAATGCATTCAGGATAAAGGAGATCGTATCTGTAAAGGAGCTCATGGGGACTTTAGTCGAGGAATTCAATTTGGCCAGAAGACTTAAAGTTTAAAGAGGGATTTAACCCGCGCATCTTAGTCCCGGCTGGCGATATTGGCAACTGACAGAGACTTGTCGGAGCTTTTGACTATGCAGACCCGCCCAGCAGCAGCCTTGGCCTGAGAAAAGGTCTCATCCATGTTGACATATATAGAATGTGTTCCACCTGATTCAAATCAGGCACAAGGGGCAAATCGTGGGCAATTGAAGGTCCTCTATTCAGCTGTCATCCTCTGAATATCTGTGCCA
>JAGLQD010000298.1 GCA_023136985.1 Candidatus Sabulitectum sp.
CTGTGCCATTTGACTCCATTATCATTCTGCAGTGGTATCCGTAAATTGCCAGTCTAAGTGCAAGGGGAAGCAACGATGGGCAATTAAACCATGTCCATCTAAACAGCTTCCAGTATTCAAACCTTTCTTTCCCCTTTATTCCCAGTGTGATTATCGATCGCGGGATAGCCAGAAGCTGTTCGAAAGAAAAATGCGGTTTCGTCTTTCCTGCAGGTTTGTACTCTCTAAGGAATGTTCTAACTCTTTCATAGTATGCCACAGGTGAATAGATACCCAAAAGGATCTTTCTGTACCCGCGCTTCAGTATATCGAGTCCCATAACCGGCTTGATATTAGTATTTCCGTCTGTTCCATCATTCATCAACCCGGTAATCCTGCCGGACTCTTTCAACCGAGTGTGAAGTTTCGTTCCGGCAGGAGCCTGAAGCATTGCAACCATCGCAGTCACGATCCCGCTTTTTTGTATAAAATCAATCTGCCGCTGGAACACGGATGGTTTGTCGTTGTCAAAGCCTACGATGAAACCCGCCTGAACCTGAATTCCTGCACGCTGAATTTTCTTTACATCTTCAAGGAGATTTCTTCCTGTGTTGTGTGTTTTATTGCATTCCCTCAGGCTCTCTTCATCAGGGGTTTCTATTCCAATAAACACAGTAACAAATCCAGCATTCACCATCATCTTCAAAAGGTAGGGGTCGTCTGCTATAAGAATGGAAGTTTGAGTTTGAAGGGTTATCGTTTTTCTTCTTCTATGCCATTCAATGAGAGCAGGCAGCAGTGAAGACTTCAAGTAATTTCTGTTCCCTATGAAGTTGTCATCAACAAAAAATACACCTGAACGCCATCCAGCGTCGTAAAGCGAATTCAGGTCAGAAATTATCTGTTCTGAAGATTTCGTTCTCACACGATGACCAAACAGTGCGGTAACATTGCAGAAATCACAGTTATGCGGGCAACCGCGGGAAAACTGAATTCCTACCGTTTCATACTTCCCTGTTTTTATCAGACTCCAGTCTGGAATGGGAGTTCTTACAATATCAGTGAACTCATTCGCTCTGTAGAGCGCTTCTGGCCTACCTGCACACAAATCTTTAATGAAGGCAGGAAGTGTGTTTTCGGCTTCACCGGTGATGATGTGATCGACTTTACCGATCCAGGTTTCCGGTTCGGCCGAAAATAAAGGTCCACCGGCAATCGTATTTACTCCAGCGGCCTGACACCGGTCAAGCACCTCCTCTGTTGATCTTAGTTGTGCATTCATGGCACTGACCATCACCATATCAGCCCATGCAATATCTCTTCCAGAAAGAGATTTCACATTCAGGTCAGCAAGCCTCTTCTCCCATTTTTCCGGCAGAAGAGATGCTACGGTAAGGAGTCCCGTTGGGGGCATAGACGCTGTTTTCCCAACAAATTTCAAGGCATGTCTAAAACTCCAGAAGGTATCTGGAAAGGCGGGGTATACAAGTAGTACTTTCATGATTTATAGCCCCTTTCTATGTTGACACCGTTAACATATCTATTCATGTTGACATAGTCAACATTCATGGTATTGTTCCGATGCGCAATAATGCAGAGGACAGAGCAACGGACAACAAAGCCTGCCACCACGGGTATTTGAGGAACATACTGTGGAACAACTTCCACAGCCTTTACAAACGTCAGGGTCTACGCCGGCAATATTGGCTACTGACAGATACTTGTCGTAACAATCTCTGGCCGCAACTTACTATTGGATAGATTCGAAAAAGGAAAAGTAACAAGAACTATCGAACCTGCTGAAAGTGTGCCCATGCCTCTTTCTCCTCCAGCCGGTTCCAGTATTCTTCCGGCACAGTCTCTCGCTGAGAATGGCAGTTTCAGGGATATCAGGTTCATCAATAATTGTCACTATTGCCCAACAAGCATGTGACAGGTGGATGCTTTCCCTTATGTGGACTTTTTCGTCGACTTCGATTGTGGCTTCAACAGACCTTGACAATTTACACCTCCATTACTTGTATATTACGAAACTAACAACCCTCTGCAAATCCTGTGGCATTTAGAACTCTCAGTAATATGAATGTTACCATCTAATGCGATTCTTTGAAAATGATCTTAAACACAAAAACATGTAGCGGCTGAGTTCTTTGTTTAGTGAATACTGTGCTGTAATGCTCGCGTTCAATACTCGTCATTTTTTGCAACGGTTTTGTCTCTTGTATTGTCAATCAAAAACGAGAGTTGTGTCCTGTGTTGCAGCTGTGGGTACTACAGTTTGAAGAAAGACTTCACCCGCGCCAGAAGGTCTTCCTTGTGTTTATCACTGGATTTGTCCTGGATCTTGCTTCTGTGTCTGGAAGCTTTTACCCTTGATGCTGCCTGTTCCTCTCTGCGCTTCTCAAGCATGGTGCTCAATGGTTCAACAAGATCCGGATTGGATTCAAAAAGGGCTTTCAAGCCGTCTTTGTCCACAACCACTACCTGAGTTTCTTCCAGTGCGGTCACAGTGGCAGAACGGGGTTCACCGGTAAGAAGACTCATCTCACCGAAGCATTTACCCGGCCCCAGGCTGGCCAGCACAACAGGTTCGCTCTTGCCGGTTTTAAGAGTTATCTCTACGGAACCGGAGCGGATGACGTACAGACTGTCGCCGGAGTCGTTCTGGCGCACCATGGTTTCTCCGCGGGTATACCTGAGAATTGAGGAATGATCCGCAAGTGTAGTGATATCACTTTCGGTAAGTGGTTTGAATATCTCAACCTTCTGAAGCTCATTTATGATGTCTGCGTGAAGCTCAGCTCTAAGTTTATCCTCATGATCCGGAGCCACAGTATGAAGATAGACATCTCTTATAGGGAACGGGATACTCATGCCGGCTCTTTGAAGACAGTACCAGATTCTGGATCTGACAGCATCGGCAATGTGTGGTTTCCTGGAGAAATCGGTTATCCAGAAGCGTACATCATATTCTATAGAGCTGTTTCCAAAGTCAGAAAGAAAAATTGCAGGTGATGGTTTTGTGCTGATGCCGCTTGTGTCCGAAACTGCTCCCATAAGAACCTTCTTCACCCTTTCAGGGGGATGGGCATAACCGACACCAACCTTGATATGGGTAAGATGGAGCTTTGTAGGCTTGCTGTAATTAGTGACAACAGTTTTTGAAACAGTCGCATTGGGGACCGTCATAAGGTCGTTGTCTCTGGTCCTTATTGTCAGAACTCTCCAGTTCATTTCCTCTATGGCACCCTGAATGCCGTCAACCTCTACCCAGTCTTCCATTTCGTAAGGGCGCTCAAGCTGAAGCGAGAGCCCTGCAAACACATTACCCAGGATGTCTTGAAGTGACAGACCTATCACAGCCGAGAGAACTGTTGATGTTACCAGGAAGGCAGTTAGTTTCACACTGAAAAGAGTATTCAAAAGAACAACAGCCAGAGTTGCCATTACGATGAATGTGAGCACATCAATAACAAGCCTGGGAATGGGTAGTTCCATCTGTTTTCTGGCAAGGTGTTCCCAGAGGAGAAGAGTCAAGAATTGAAGTAGTGTGTTTGCTGCCATCATTATTGAGAAGGCAAGAAGAATTCTTACACCCATGCCTTCAGAGGGAACTCCCAGCATTTTCAGAGCAAGGTAGATCCCGAGTGAGGTGCCTGTGGCAATTACCCAGAGTTTCAGACGGCTCTGCCCGTCATGTTTTTTTAGAACCCACAGCATAAGACCAACAGCAAGCCCCAGAAAAACAGCTTCTCCGAAATGTGTCCAGTTCATCAGTTCACACCTTCCTTCGTTCCGATTATACCAGACAGAGGATCATCGGAGCAGTGTGAAACGCACAGGGGCATCACCATTCTGGATAACAAGTGAATATATGCCACTGGGCAGTGCGGTACAGTTCACAGAGAATGAACCTCTTTGTTCAATAACAGCTGTGGACTCCAGTACTTTTCTTCCTGAAATATCATAAATGCTCAGAGAACCGGAAAAACTCTGATTCTCCTCACTTAGTTTGATCACCAGGTTGGATCTTACAGGATTTGCTGCGATCACCGCCATGATTCCTTGTGGATTTGCATTGCCGTGGATTCCGCTGGTGTTGGAAGTGTATATGTTCCAGTCATTTCCCTGTGTGCCTGCCCAGTAGATGTTGT
Source organism: Candidatus Sabulitectum sp. (assembly GCA_023136985.1). Classification (GTDB taxonomy): domain Bacteria; phylum Fermentibacterota; class Fermentibacteria; order Fermentibacterales; family JCC-6; genus Sabulitectum. Next base: position 4,134 of record JAGLQD010000298.1, read on the forward strand.
TACCTGAAGCAACAGGATTCCATACCGGCCCGCCTGGGGAAACAGGTTCAAAGGGAGTAGACCATTCTCCTGTGTCAAGAATCGATGCACGGGCCACAGCATTTGACCTGCCTTCCTGCCAGTAAACAGCCTTTTCTCCACCGGCAGTTGTGCAAACAACAGGGTTGATGAAATGGCTTTCACCTGATGTGATTACCTCAGAAATTTCCCAGGATGAGCCGTCCCATGCACGGGCTGTTATTGAAGAGACGGGACCGTCAGACTGCCAGACTGCTATCAGCACACCACCCGCAAGGGAGATATGAGGTGAGTGGCAGAAATTACCTGATGATATTTCAACAGGAGGATCAAAACCTGACTCATCACCGGATGTCCACACTATGGAACTTCCAGCTGGAGTCTGCTTTACCCACAGTGCATGAAGCAAGCCATCCGGTCCTTCAGAAATCGCTGGAGATTCAGCCCATTCACCAATGGAGCTGAGCTGTTGTGCCGGTACAGAACCGTCCAGAGCCTTTAGCATGATCCTGCCACCGGTTGACTCCCAGTCCTGCCAGATCAGCCACATCCTGTCGGTAAATGCCAGATCGGGATTGACCTGGTAGCCATCCTGAGGAGCAGCTGTAACAACTGATTCAAAGGGAATGCCGTGAGCTGTCTTTATTCTGTACGAGTAGGTGGCCAGTTCGAAATCGCTCCAGGCAAGCCATGGAACACCTGACCCGTCGAAACAGACTGATACTGCATTGTCCCAGTATTCATCAGCGTCTACGATGTAAACCTGACTCCAGCTGTCCACTGCGTCGTCGTAGAACCTTGCAGCCACATCAAGCCTTCCGTTCTGGCCGGTTAACCAGGCGATCGCGGTGATGTTTCCATGGGTGTCTACAGCGGGAAAGCAGTCGGAGTGAGAGCTTGTTGATACCGGGAATACATCTGAGGAATTTACTTCATACTCGAGTCCGGCATTGAGTACAGACCCTCCTACAGGTTTCAGGGTTGGATCACCAAGAAGAGCATTGCCATAGAACCACGCTCTTTCAGAAGAAGAAAATCCTCCCTGTGCTTCGTACTCCCACCAGTCTCTGAATGCCTCACCAAAGGTCGAACCGGAACCCACTGGATTGTAGAAATACTCGAAATCAAGCATCGATCCTGTTTTTGCCGCTCCGGAAACAAGCAGCCCCATGTCTGTGCCGAACAGGTACCAGTTGCCAAGACATCCGGTTTCGGTCCATCTGGCATTTGAACACGAAAAGAGCTGAAGGAATGCAGTATTCGGATTTACCTGTGCTATTTCAGGTGCCATAACAGTGCCAGCCATACCCGTGGGGACCTTAAAGGTGTGCCCCCACGGGCACGAGTGGGCCATAAGGTGTACGAATTCGTATCCCTCTGCAAGTCGCGACAGGTAGTTCTGTGCAGTTGTCTGGCTTTCGGAATTCACAACTGTTACATCAGAAGCACCGTAAATGGAATTCAACCCACAGTCGGTGTAATAGCTCCAATCATCATCAATGAAAGTAAGCGCACGGGACGGGGGGGTGAGAGAGCCGGTGCGATACAGGTGATTTTTCTGAAAATACTGCGAGAGCATCTGAACCTCAGAGCCGAAATCAGCAGCATGAGCATCAATCCTGCCCAGCCAGATCTCTGGAGCCACATCGCCAGTATGTGAATCAAAGAGACCATTCATATCTGTATCTGTCCAGATTCCGTCCAGGTCCATGAAGTAGAGCTCACATGGGAATTCCTCTGATGATGGTGCTGTCCAGCAGGAATCCTCAAACCATGCGCACGGCAGGAATCCTACAAAGATAGCTCCATCTATGCCGGCAGTTCCCTGCAGAAGGTTTTTTAAATCAGCTGCGGTTCCCCCGGACATGTTCTGTACAACAACATTCCATCCCTCGGATGTGAGATCTGTTTGAAACTGTGAAAGCTCTGCAGCCAGAGGAGTGGCAACATAATCAGCCACAACCACCAGAACTGTATTTCCATCTATCGGCTGAGATATGGGTACTGAAATGTTCTGGAAGGAAGCCGGGAAAGCTTCCACGGGAGACCTTTCAGATCGTAGATTGCTGGTAGGTGAAATGCCTGAAGGGACAATATTCAGGGCAAGAATTGCTATAAGGATAATCATTGGGACCTCCGTGAATAAACAGCAGGTGCAGGGTTGAAGAAATATATACGGTTACAGGCGTCTGGTCACCACAGCGGATACTGGCATTCCACTGGTAAAAAAGACTGTATCAGTTTCGAATGTCTGCCAGCCCTTGATTATCAGACAGTCAATTCCCATTTCTTCCACCAGGAGCCTTGCATTGACTGCGGGCCAGTCGTTGAGAATGCCGGCATAGTTTTCGAAGTCTGCGGGAAGGGTTGTACTGTAACCGTTCACCGAATGAGTGAAGTGTCCAACTGAATTGATAAGTCTTCTGGTTTCCGCTTGAGGATTGTTCATGTCGGTAGATACAGGCAGATAGAGAACTGTATCGAAATTCTGTTCAGCCAGCCACTGGTGCCAGGGAAGTGGTTCAAGGGGAATGGTTCGAAGAGGGGCATGCAATACGGTTGCCGCTGCAAGAGCCACTCCTGTTATGGCAAGCCCGGGTTTCTCACTCAGCTTTCGCCCGGCGAAAATCACAAGCGGAAGAATTGCAAGGAAACCTGCTCTGGCGGGAAGTCTGATCGAGGAGCAGCCGGGCAGTTGTGCAAAATATCTGAAAGGAGCCGGAGCAAGAGCCTTTCCAAACATTATAAATGTAGGGCCAAGACTAAAGAGAGCGAAAAACAGGAAACAACCCAGAAGAAAGATATCCCATCTGCTCTTTTTCCCTTTAAGAAGAAACCATAGACTACCTGCTACAACTGCAAGACCCGGCCACAGAGCTGCTTCAGGGTGCATACTCTCAGGTCTCATCCACCCAAGAAGAAAACTGTTTCCCCATGGGGAAATGAATGCAGCAATGTCTGTTGAAGTGATTGAATCTACTGACCAGGCTTGTGCATTCTTCAGGAGTGGAAGAAGGAACGGCAATGCAGCCAGATTGCCTGCAAACCACCAGCCAGTCATGGGCAGAAGCCTTTTTCGCTCTGGAAGAAACATGGTTGAGATCACCAGAAGAAGCAGCGCAATATTCAAAAAATACCAGTGGTACAGCGAGGCCAGACATTGCAGGAAAACAAGAACAGCAAGTTGCCAGCCTCTGCATTTACCCTTTATGACCCGTATTGCATACACAACTGCCAGAACGGACAAGCCCACGGAAAACAGCTGGAGATGCCAGATGTGTGACTGGAAATAGGGTAGAAGAATTACCACACAGCCTGTGAATAGAGAACCATAAAAGTTTGCTCCAGTTTCCCTGGCAAGAAGAGCAGAAGATAAACCTGCAAAAGCCAGGAACAGAACAAGAAGAATATTGTGAATCCGAACGGCATTCATACCCGAAAGTTGCAGGGGCAGGGCAATAATGCTCTGTGTCAGAAGCAGGTCATTGCGACCGTTGCCATCGGGGAAACCTTCAAAAATGGGAAGATCAAGAGGGTTCTGGCCAGTGACAATGGCATGATTGTTCCAGGCAATGAGCCAGCTGTTGAACAGAGTGTCAGCATGGTCGTGAGGTTCAGGTGTGGATGCAAGAGGCCATGTTGCAATCACTGCGAGAAGAAGAAAAAGGGGAAGGGAGATCGCAGGTTTAATTCCTGAATCGCTCTTCCCCCTTGCTGGCATTTAGTAAGCTCTGGCGAGGATTGCAGTGGTAGAGGTTTCTCTTCCTGTGAGAAAGCAGATTCCGGTACCAGGTCTCTGGTCAAGAGGCAGGCACCTCACTGTGGCTTTTGTTTCCTCCTGGATCCTTTTCTCGTCATCGCTGCTGCCGTCCCACCAGACCTTGTAAAAGCCGGGCTGATCTGGAAGCAGCTTCTTGAATTCGTCGTAGCTTTCCACTTCAAAAGTATGGCTGTCTTTGAATTCAACAGCGGCAGCAAGCATTTCGCCCTGTATGGTGGATAAGATGTTTTTAACCGCGCCAGCAATACCGTCCATTGGTATGGTAAACTTGTTCTCCCTGCCTGGTTTGTTTCTCTGACCGGCCATTACATGCCCTTCAGCCAGGTCGCGAGGGCCTATCTCCAGTCGCAGAGGCACTCCGCGAACTTCCCAGTGGTTGAACTTGAAGCCGGGGCTCATTCCA